>DAOTUC010000354.1:0-3853 GCA_034437315.1 Anaerolineae bacterium | reverse complement strand
CCAGAATTTATCGCCGAAGTGGCGCGCCTTCTTCCACTCGTTGGACGAGATGCGCACCGCCCCAGACCGCGCCCGCGCCTTGACCTCGATGTAGCGGGCGTCGGCCAACGTGCCGTCCTCCTCGTAGCGGATGGAGCGCACGTCGAAGCCGTGGTTGTCGTCGGAGACGTCCTCCGGCTCCCAGCCGTGCTCCCGCTCGTACGCCATTGCCACGCGCATTCCCACCGCCTCGATCTCGTCGTCGCGCCGCATCCTGGCCTCGTATCCGGCCCGCGTCTCGCCGGCGGGCGTCGTCTCGGTCCGGGGCCGGGCGTAGGTCAGCCCTTCCGGTATCACCACCGCCGCCCCCAGGAAGCGCGACTCGCCCATCGTCAGGTTCCGCTCCCGGTGGATCTCCCGCTCCAGTTCGTCCCGCCGTTGGTAGAGCTGTTCCAGCGTCCGCTGCTCGTTCAGCAGCGGCAAGTCGACCTGCTCGCCCCCTGCCTGCCGCATCTGGTAATCGAGGATCTTCTGGTTCGACTCCTGGATCAGGTATTCGAGGGAGCGAAGGCCGTACTTCTCCTTCACCCGCGTCTCCCGCTCCCGCCGCGCGCCGATCTCCTCGCGGAAGGGGAGCAGCACCTGGGTCACCAGGTAATCTTCGATCGCGTCTCGTTCATCCAGCAAATCCCGCACGCTCTCGGGAACCATTGCCTCCTGCGGTATGACTCCCTGGCGATCTTGAGCCTTTGCGCCTTTGCGCCCTTGCTCCCCAGCTCCCTTGCCCAACGGTTCGCAATCCCACAGCACCGCCGGGTTGACCCGCTGGATCTCTCCCGCCACCGGCTGGTAGAGACAGAAGACCCGCTTCCCCGCTGGCTGCCCGGAGCCGTCGGTCACCTCACCCTCGATGAACCAGAGCACGCCCTCCCGCTGCCCCTCGGGGTCGCCGAAGACTGCGTAGGCGTCCGCCCCGCCCTCGAAGGTCGCCAGGATCTCCTCGTTGACCGCTTCCAGCAGGGGATGGCCCGGCGCGACGAACTCGGCCTCCCGGTGAGTCCGGGCGTGGGCCTTGTCGAAGGTCACCCGCCGGTACTCGCGGAATGGCTTGCCATAGGTCGTCTTGAAGCCGTAGTCGTCGCCCCAGCGGCGCAGGTCGTAGGGTACACGAGGAACGTGATAGACCTCGCCCCGTCGCTCGATCGTCCCGCCCAGGCGGCGGAAGGCGCGCAGGAAGTAATCCTCCACGTACTCGGGCACCAGCCGGTTCTCCTCTGCTTCCAGCGTCTCCTTCAACAGCCCTGTATAGTCGATGTGGCGCGTCGCCAGGCTGGCGGCGAAGACCCGCTCCAGCGTCTGCTGCACCGTCGATGTGTCCATCGCGTCGATGTGCGCCTCGATCTCCTCCATCCGCCGCTGGTTGAAGATGGCGTCCTTCAGCAGCTCGTCCAACCGCGCCCCGGGGATGATCTCGCCAATCACGTCAAAGACCCGGTCGGAGCCCAGCGCCTCCCGCATACGGTCCATCTTCTCGAACAGCCGGTCCAGGATCTGGCCCTCGCGGGTGTCGCGGGTGATCATATTCCAGACGTGAACCTCGTAGTTCTGCCCGTAGCGATGGACGCGCCCCATGCGCTGTTCCAGCCGATTCGGGTTCCAGGGAATGTCGTAGTTGACCATCAACGAACAGAACTGGAGGTTGATGCCCTCGCCGGCCGCCTCGGTGGCGACCATGATCTGGGCCTCGTGCTGAAACGTGTGCTCGGCCTTGATGCGGGCGTCCATATCCATCTGCCCGTGGATGGTGACCACGATGTAGCCCCAGCCGCGCAGTTTCTCAACCAGGTAATCGACCGTGTCTCGGAACTCGGTGAAGATCAGCAGTTTCCGGTCGCCCAGGCTCGTCAGCACGTGATCGCGCAAGCCCACCAGCTTGCTCTCGATCTCCTGGCGACGAACCTGTTCCGCCTGGTCGATCAAGCGCTCCAATTGGGCGATCTCGGCCCGCACGTCGTCGATGTTCTGGGCGATAGTTAGGTGGACCAGCTGCTCCTCGATTCGCTCCCGATCATCTTCCGCCATATCCTCCAAGTCTTCCGGCGTGATGCGGCGGGCGCGGAGGTAATCCTCGCTCTCTCGCCGGATCTGCTCCGGCAGCGCCAAGAGCGCCTCTAGGCGGGCTTTCCGTCGCTTCAACGACTCGTAGATCGCGTGGGTGCTGGAGGTCAGCCGCCGCTGGAGGATCATCAGCGCGAAGGAGATGGAGCGGTTTTCCTTCGCCCGGTCGAAATAGTCTTGCACGTAGCGGGTGACGCCGTTGTAGAGGGCGGCCTCGTCGGGCGTCAGGCGGAAGGGGACGGTGTGGACGTGGCGCGGCGGGAAGATGTCCGATCCATCGAAGCGCTTCATATCCTCCTTCAGCCGCCGCACGAAGACCGGGTTGTCCTTGCTCTCGATTGATTCTTTCAACAATGCTGTCTGGGCGAAGAAGCCCGGCCGGAGCAGGTCCAGGAAGAGACGGAAGTTCTCCTCGTCGCCCCGGTGGGGTGTGGCGGTGAGGAAGAGCAAATGTTCAGCCTGGCGGGATAGGACCTCGCCGGCCTGGTAGCGCTGTGTCTTGTCGACCTTACGGCGATTGCGCGTTTCGTAAGCGTAGGCGCTCATCTTGTGCGCCTCGTCGACGATCACCAGGTCCCACCGGACGTTGGAGAGGGTGGTACGGATGTCCTCCTGCTTGATGAAGTCGACCGACGCGATGGCCCGGTCCCGCTCCTCCCACACGTTCTCGCCCCAGGCAGCGCGCATCAGCCCGCGATCGACGATGGTGAAGGATTCGTGGAAACGCTCCTTCATCTCTCGCTGCCACTGATACTTGAGGTGGCCTGGCGCGACGATGAGCACCCGCTGGACCAGGCGGCGGTATTCGAGCTCCTTGAGGATCAGCCCGGCCATGATCGTCTTGCCGGCGCCGGGATCGTCAGCGATGAGAAAGCGAATGCGTGGCGAGTTGAGCACGTAGTGGTAGACCGCCTCGATCTGGTGGGGCAAGGGGTCGACCTGGGAGACGCTGACCGCCAGCTGCGGGTCGAACTGGTAGGCCAGACGAATGCGGTGGGCCTCGATCAAGAGGAAAAAATCCTCGGCGTTCTCTATCCGGGTGGCCTGGCCCTGCTCGACGACGTCGACCTGGGCCAACTGGTCGTCGGTGATACTGAGGGATTGGTAGGTATGACGTCCGTCTTGCAGGACAACCTCAAGGCGGTAGTAGCCGGTCCGGGCCTCGAATTGTTTGACCTTGGCCCGGGCCGGGAGGAAGGGCGCGGTGATCAGTTGGCCGACGCGGAGTGGCATATGTAACCTGCTTTTCAATGAGTCGCGACGCGCTATACGTAAAATGCCCCTGCACCTTGACGGCGCCGGGGCTTTGTGTTAAAATCCTGTCTGTCAGGGTGCCCCAAACTCCCTGGCCGTCGCCTCGGGCTGGGCCAAGCCGCGAGGCATTTTCTTTACCCATTATTTTAGCACATAGCGCCTGAAGATACAATTCGAGTTCGCCAACCTGGCGATCCATTCGCGCGAACTGGCGATTGACCCCAGGCAAAAAGCGCCGCCGTGCAGGTACAACAGCACCCCGGCGCCTGCGCCCGGCGCTTCGATCCACTCAGCCGGTACGTTTGTTGCGTTGACGGCCTGACAATCCCTAGATGACATTTTATCAAGGGGGAGCATTGGAGAGCGCAAGGTTTTGCCGAAGCTCTTCAGCTTGTGCCTGGAACTGTTGTAAGGCTTTGCTCGTGTCCCGGTGCAATTGTTTGGGCCATCGCACTCCCGCTTCGACTGCCTCCACACAGCGAGACGCAAACCGATAGACCCA
>DAOTUC010000353.1:0-6659 GCA_034437315.1 Anaerolineae bacterium | reverse complement strand
GTTCTCTGGGATTTCGCATGGCGAGATCCTAAAGGTTTTGCTCAAGGCCGCGCAAACAACGTTTTTGCCTTAAACAATGACCTTTTTCCATCAAAACCAGCGCAAAAACCTTTAGGGTCTATGATGGGCTATGCGAAATCCTGAAGACCCTTAAAAAATTCGCTCAGAGACCCGTCCTCGGGCCGATTAGCGCCTGCGGGACAGTGGCTAGAGAAATTATTTAAGACTCGTTTAAGCGTTCATCCGACATGCCCGCCGGATGTCGTTTGATTCACAGCGATTTCCTCGGCGACCCGCCGCCCGATCTCCACGGCGTAGTTGCTGCCCCGGTCCCACGGATAGACCTGGCTCATATTCGCCATCCACAGGCCCGGAATGGGCGTTTTCAAGGGCGGAATGTGCTGGGAATGATTGAGGGTGGGGATGGGTTGGGCGTAGCTTTCGGTGAACTTCCAACTCGCGCGCACCCAATCGGTGCGAAAATCGGGATTGATCCGGGTCAACCCCGGCAGGTAGGTCTCGAGTAATTGCTGCTTGGTATAACTGAAGTAGGGATGTTCAGGGGGAAGATAATCGCCGCAGTAGACCAGGCGATCGCCGCCGTAGTGGGCGGGGCTGACGTAGTTGGTATGTTCGACCAGGCCCATAAACGGCAACCCCTCACCGGCCGGGATGTTGATCCAGTAGTGGTCGTCGGTCAACTGCTGTTTGAGAGCCAACACGAGGACCAGCGCGCCCATCGACCGGAGCGCGTCGAGTTGGGCAGTGTAGGATGCGGGCAGGTCGGGCGCGAGACGGCGCATCTCCTGGGGCGCACAGGTCGCGATGACGTGATCGTGAATAAATTCACCGGCCGCGGTCCTGAGCAGCAGACGTCCATCGCCGGTGCGACGGATAGCGCGCGCCGGCGTCCCCAGACGAAAGAAGCCGCCTTGAGTTCGCACCCGCTCGGTCAGCAAATCGACGAACGCCTGGAAACCACCCTCGAAATACCCCAGGCGGGCCGTTCTTTTGTACGCCCTGGCCCACATCCAGGCCATGTTCACCTCTCGGTAGTGATCTTCGCCAAACTTGCTGATGAGGAGCGGTTTCCACATCACCTCGTAGGCGCGCCGACCGACTTTTTCGCGCATCCATGCCTCGGCCGAGATTTTCTCCAACGGTCGCCAGTTCTTCGTCAGTGTCAGGTAGAACGCGCCCAGCCCGAAGCGCAGACGGTCCACAAGCGGGAGCGGCGCGAATTGGAGCACACGGATGGCGCGATGTAATTGGGTCAGTGGGATAAACTTCAACCATGGGATAGGGCTATCCAGGGGATAGATGCGCCCCTCGTAATAGATGGAGGTCGTGGGCCAGGGAAAGAAGACCTTGTCCCGCGCGCCGAGTTCCTCAATTAACTGGATGACGTCCTCGTCGGTAGCGAACCAATGGTGGTAAAAGCGATCCAGATACCAGTTCCAATGCTCGTCCCGGAAACCGGCCGCCAGGCCGCCAGCGTAGGGTCGGGCTTCGTAAACAGTCGCCCCGTGACCTCGCCGGGTCAATTCATAGGCCGCCGCCAGGCCAGCAACACCCGCGCCAATAATGCCCACGTCCATCGTTGTCTCGTGTGTGTTCAATCTGCTTCACTCCTCCCCCTGCCGCTGAGGGGTAGACTCCTCCGCCAACGTTCGATCCAGATCCGCTTTTTTGATGCCACTACGCCACATAAACCACAGGCCGTACAGCGTTTCCGTGTTCCACAGGACGGCGTGCAGCAACGTCTGGTAGCTGATGGCCGTATTCTCCGGGATGCCCACCCAGGTCAGAACCAGGATAGCGGGGGCGTCGAAGGTGCCGATATTGCCCGGCCCCGATGGAAGCGCAGTGCCCAGGTTGGCCGCGCTGCTCATCAACAAAAGTTGGTGGAAGGTCACGCTATCGCCGAAACCAAAGGCGTGCATCATCAGCCAGTAGCTGAAGGTCTCGGCCGACCAGACGCTGATGGAGAAGAAAAGGACGAGCGTCAACGTCAGGGCGGACCGGATGGAAGAGAAGCCGTAGATGAATCTTTCAACCATATCGCGCAATCTGGCGCGGAGAGGCCTGGGGACGAGGTGGTCGATGAACCACTCCGCCACACTCTGGAAAAGCGTGGGCCACAGGACGAGGGCGTAGATTGAAACTAACGCGGCCCCAAAAACGCCTATCGCGGCCCAGAAGACGTAGCGCAGGTAGGCGGGAATGCCGCCGATGAGGGCCGCCAGGATGAGGAACAGGATCATTGTCAGCCCATCGAACACCCGCTCGACCAGAATGGATGCCAGGCCGGCGGCCCCAGATACCCCGTTCCTTTGGCGCAACAGGAGGACGCGCACAATCTCACCGGTGCGGAAGGGGTAGATGTTGTTAGCGCCGCGCCCCATCGCCATGGTGGGCAGCAGGTCCCGAAAGCGAATTTTCTTCTCGGCAGAGAGCAGCGCCTGCCAACGAGCGGTGCGGGCCATCAACGCGAGGAGATATAGAAGTACCGAGGGGATGATCCAGATATATTGGGCCTGCCTGAACGCCTCCCACACTTTCCGCAGGTGAAGGCCCCGGACGGCGACGTACAGAAAGAGGCCGCTGACGATCACACCGATGACGGCGCCCCAGTTAATGCGGGACCCCTGATGCGGATCAGTCCCCAGAGGCGCAGCGCTGGATGCTTGTTGCTCGGTCGATTTATCGTTAATTGTCATTGGTTTAGGACTGTCGCTGGCGTAACGCTTCATACAGGGTGACGGATCCGGCTACCGAGGCGTTGAGCGACGCGATCTGGCCCAACATGGGGATCTGCAGGAGAAAATCGCAGGTTTCGCGCACCAGCCGGCGCAACCCTTCCCCCTCACTGCCCACCACAATGGCCAGCGGGCCTCGCAAATCCGCCCGGTCGTATCGTTGAGCGTCGGGCGCGGCCTCTAGCCCGGCGATCCAGACGTCAAGCGCCTTGAGGTCGCGCATCGCATTGACCATGTTGGTCACCTGAGCGATGCGCAGATGCTCCGTCGCGCCAACTGAGGTGTGGACGACGGTGGGCGTGATGTCGACCGCTCGGCGTCTTTGGATGACGACGCCGTCGACGCCCACCGCTTCCGCCGTGCGCAACAGGCTCCCGACATTCTGGGGGTCTTGCAGCAGGTCAAGCAGCAGAAACAACGGGCCGTCTTCCCGCGATTGAGCGGGAGATTCGGGCAGCAAGTCGTGAAGAAGCGCGTAGGGATACGGATCAACCTCTAGCGCGACGCCCTGGTGGTGGACGTCGCCGATCTTGTCCAACTCGCCTCGCCGCGCGCTGATCACCGGTGCACCCGCCTGCCGGGCCAGCGCGACGATCTCGTCGATGAGGCCCGATTGTCGACCCCCCTCAGCCAATATTAGCTTGTAGTATTTACGCCGCCCGGCCAACAGCGACTCGTGCACCGCTCGCCGGCCATAGATTATTTCTCGCATAGCCCCCTCGTTTATTGTCCGCGCTCGATTCGCCAGACAGGCCCCTCCGGCCGATCGTCGATGACGACGTTTAATTCGCCCAATCGACGCCGCAACCCATCAGCTTTGTCCCATTCTTTATTCTCCCGGTAGCGCCTGCGGATATCCAGGATAATGTCTACCAATCCATCGACAATCTCGCCGCAGAATTCCTCCGTCAGGTCATTGGGGATAATGCCCAACACCTTGTTCCCCAGGTCGCGATACAGATTGTCGATGGCCGACAGGGTGCCTCGCCCCAGCAACTCTCCCGAACTGAGCAGCGCGTTCACCTCGCGGTTGAGGTCGAACAGGACAGCGATAGCCTGAGGCGTGTTAAAATCGTCATTCATCGCCTCGATAAAGGCGTCACGGTAAGGGTCAAGCTCGGTGATGTATGAGAGGTCCGCTGTACCAGAGGGAATGGCCTGTTCAATGTGTTTGCGTAAGTTGTGAACGGTGTTGAGCAATCGTTCGGCGCCCCGTTCGGCGGCGATGAGGGCCTCTCGACTGAAGTCGACCGGGTTGCGATAATGACAGGAGAGGACGAATAGCCGGATCGCCTCAGGGCTGTAAATTTTGAGCGCGTCTTTGATGGTCAGGAAATTGCCTGTGCTTTTGCTCATCTTGACCCCATTGACGGTCAGAGAACCAGCTAACGCGAAATAGCGGGCGAAAGGCTGCCCGGAATAGGCCTCCGATTGGGCGATTTCACATTCATTGTGGGGGAATATGTTTTCCAGCCCGCCGCCGTGGATGTCGAAAGTTTGCCCCAGGTATTTCGTCGCCATAGCCGTGCATTCCACGTGCCAACCCGGATAACCCCACCCCCAGGGAGAGGGCCAGCGCAGGATGTGCTCCGCTTCGGCGTGCTTCCACAAGGCAAAGTCAGCCTGATGCCGTTTATTCGCCCGCAGATCGACCCGGGAACCAGATACGAGTTCGTCGACCTTGCGACCGGAGAGCTTGCCATAGTCGGGGAACGACGCCACCGAAAAATAGACATCCCCCTCTGGCGTCTCGTAAGCGTGCCCCTTCTCGATCAATTCCCTGACGATTTCGATTTGTTCAATGACGTGCCCGCTGGCACGGGGCGAAATATTGGGGCGAATGACGTTCAAAGCGTCCATATCCTCGAAATAGGAACGGGTGTACATCTCCGCGATCTCCATCGGTTCAATCCGCTCCAATCGCGCCTTCTTGATGATGCGATCCTCCCCGGTATCCAGGATATGCCCCACGTCGGTGATGTTTTGGACGTAGCGCACGTCGTAACCAGAGAAACGCAGGTAACGCACGATGACGTCCATCGCGATGTATAATTTAGCGTGTCCCAGGTGGGCGTGATCGTAGACGGTGGGGCCACAGACGTACATCCCAACCTTGCCCCGCTCCAACGGTTTGAAGGGTTCTTTTTCTCGGGTTAGATAGTTGAAAATTTGAAGGGGCATTCTTCTTCCTTTATCAAGTATTAAAAACCTGCTCTAGCCACCGTCTCGAGTGCGTCAGTCCGCCCGAGGACGGGTTTCTGAGTGAGTTTTTTAACAATCTCTTTATCAAGTTCAGTTCAATCGCGCAAAAAGCATGCGACCGGCGGATGTCTGTAACACCTTGGTGACCATCACCTCCGGCGTCTGGTCGATGTAAGATTCCCCATCTTCCACCACGACCATCGTGCCATCGTCGAGATACCCAACCCCCTGACCGACCTCCTTCCCTTCCTGGACGATTTTGACGACCATGGATTCGCCAGGTAGAAAGAGCGCTTTGACAGCGTTGGCCAATTCGTTGATGTTGAGCACCTGAACCCCCTGCAATTCGGCCACTCGGTTGAGATTGTAATCATTGGTCATAATTGGACATCGCAACCGCTTGCCGAGCATCACAAGTTTATCATCGACCTCGCGGACGTCCTCAACGTCCATATCGGTGATGCGGATGGGCGTGATGGACTCTTCTTGCAGTCGATGGAGCATCTCCAGCCCCCGCCGCCCCCGGTTGCGACGCAGGGTGTCTGAGGAATCGGCGATGTGTTGGAGTTCGTTGAGGACAAATCGAGGGACGACCATCTCCCCATCAATGAAACCGGTTCGTCCAATATCGGCGATGCGACCGTCGATGATCACGCTGGTGTCGAGCAGGATCGGCCGGCTTGAAGAGCGATAATCTGATGCTTGGCGCTCACTGCGCGCCGGCAATTGCCCGCGGATGATGGAGAAGATATCGTGTTGCCGGGTGACCATGACGACGATGCCCAGGTATCCAAACAGGACAGCCGCGACGAAGGGCAGAATCTGGTTGAAAGGCTGGGGCAGCATAGAGAGAGGGAAGGAGATCAAGCCCGCGATGACCAGGCCGAGAATCAGCCCCAGGATAGACGAGAGCAGTTGTTGAGCCGGCATATTGCGGATCCGTTTGCGCATCGCGACGAAGGGTCGAACTGTGACGTAAGGTGTTAAAACCAGGCCTATCAGCGCGCCTACAAGCAGGAATATCGCGCCACTTTGCGTCGGGGGATCCTGAGATAGTTGGGCCAGATAGACGCCCAGAAAGGCGCCGCCCACAGCCAATATAATCATACCGATAATTCGCGAGACAAATTCTGCGCTCACAGATATCCTCCAAATAAAAAACAGGTGAGTACCAAGCGGCCCTCACCCGTTCAATCGCTCCATGCTGGACGCCCAGCATGCTCAGTGTATCGACCTAACCGACAGAACACTCGACGTTGAAATGACGATTCAGCCTATTATGGCCAAGCTGCCGTCGTATCCGCTCAAAAAATCAGAAAAAATCAGAATAAAGCGGCAACCCAATGAGTTTTCTCCAATTGAGAAGATACAACCCCATCTCTATTGGGACGAGAAATGCAAGTGTGTCATTGATGCGGCAAGCCCATTGACTCTAGTTCATCAGGTTAAGGCTTAACCGATAGAATTCTTGTACGTTGAGCAAGAATTTGCTGTCGATGTCTCTCGTTAGTTCCAGCTCGTCCGGGATAGGTTGGAGAATAATGAATACACGGATGAGAACACTATTAAGTTTGGGTCTTCAGGATTTCGCATGGCCCATCATAGACCCTAAAGGTTTTTGCGCTGGTTTTGATGGAAAAAGGTCATTGTTTAAGGCAAAAACGTTGTTTGCGCGGCCTTGAGCAAAACCTTTAGGGT
>DAOTUC010000352.1:0-7618 GCA_034437315.1 Anaerolineae bacterium | reverse complement strand
CTAGTTTACATCTATCCCAGCCCAATGTCAAAAACCACAAATTTGATGCGCCTTGGGCGCTTGACAACCTTTTCTGCTTGCGCGACCCATCCCCCCTTGACAAAACCACACCTTGTGTTATACCTCTATAAAACGCCAAAGCAGAAAGAGGAGAGTGACATGACATCCCAAACACTCGTCATCGGCATCGACCTGGGCGGCACCAAGATCAGCACGGCGCTGGTCGATGTGGACGGCCAGATCATCGCCCACGACTATCGGGAGACGCAAGCAGACAAAGGTCAAGCGGTCGTTATTGATCGGATGATCGACGCCGCCCGGCAGGTGATGGAACAGGCGGACGTATCGAAGGAACAGGTCAGCGCGGTGGGCGTCGGCGCGCCCGGCCCGCTGGACATTCGCGCCGGCGTCGTGGTCGCCCCGCCCAACTTGCCCGGCTGGCGCGACGTGCCGCTCAAGGAACTGCTCGAGGAAAGGCTGGAAATCGAGACCTTCCTCGAAAACGACGCCAACGCGGCCGCACTGGCGGAACATCGCTTTGGGGCTGGGCGGGGGGTTGATCACGTGATCTACGTCACCGTCAGCACCGGCGTCGGCGGCGGGTTGATCCTCGACGGGAAATTGTACCACGGAGCGGAGGGAGCGGCGGGCGAGGTGGGGCATATCACCGTCCTGCCCAACGGCCCCCTGTGTGGCTGTGGCAACCGAGGTTGCCTGGAAGCGCTAGCTTCCGGCGCTGCCATCGCCAAACGGGCCCGCGAGGTCGTCGCCCGCGGCCTGGAGACGCGCATGAACGACCTCTCCGGCGACGATCCGGCGCGCATCACCGCCAAGCTGGTCGCCCAGGCCGCCGAACAGGGGGATTTCGAGGCCCAAAAAATCCTCTCGGAGGCGATGACTTATCTGGGCATCGGCATGGCCAGCCTGGTCAATCTGTTCAATCCCCAGATCATCGTCATCGGCGGAGGGTTGAGCAACCTGGGGGAGCGACTCCTCGAACCGGTGCGCCGGGGGATCGTCCGCCACGCTTTCGTCGCGTCGGCGCGGACGGCGCGCGTCGTTCTGGCCGAACTGGGCGATAAGGCCGGCGTGCTCGGCGCCGCGGCGGTGGCGCTGACCCAGCTCGAAGCGCGACGCGGCGAACGTTAGCGCCGTTATTTGATACCCTGACGGGGCTGTGTTATAATCCCATGCTTGAGGATGACTTGGATGCTCACCGATTATCGCGTTCGACAACGAGAATATCTCCTGGAAATCAGCCGCGCCTTGACTGCCCAACTCCACCTGGACGAGTTGTTGCAGATGGTGTTGGAATCGACGACGAAGATTCTGGCCGGGCAGGCGGGGCTGATCGCGCTGCGCAGACCGGACGGCGGATTCGACATCCGGGCCAGTTATGGATTGCCCCAGGCGATGGTGCCTTACTTCGACCTGTTGTTGACCGATGTGCCCGACAACGTCGACTTGCAGCGCTTCCACATCCCCAATCTGGCGGATAAGCTGGGGCGATTGGCGGCCGAATTAGGTTTGCGTTTGAAGCAGGTCGTGGCGCTGCCGATGGCCATTAAAGAAGAATTGATCGGGGTGTTGTACGTCTTCCGAGCGTACGGCGCGCGCTTTACGACCAACGACCGGCAGATCCTGGCGAGCTTTGCCGATCAAGCGGCCATCGCCGTCCACAACGCCCAGCTTTACGAGCGCATCTCGCAGGAAAAGCGCCGCCTGGATGCGATCCTGGAATACAGCGCCGACGGGGTGCTGATCCTCGATTCGGCCCATCGCATCGTAGTCTTCAACCGGGCGCTATCCAAGTTGACCCGTTGGCCGGCTGCGGAGGCCCTGGGAAAGCAGCACGATGAGGTCATCCGTTGGGCCCATCTCGAAACAGACGCCGATTTTGAGAGCGCGGTCGCCGGCGGTTGGCCGCTCCCTTCTGCGACGCCGCTCTATGTAGAGGGAGACCTCCGCCGGAGAGAGGGCGGCGTCATCAGCGTGGGGATCACCTACGCCCCGCTCTTCGACCAGGATGGGCGTCTGGTCAACATCATCGCCGACGTGCGGGACGTCACCCGCTTCCGGGAGGCCGAGGAGGTCAAATCGGTCTTTATCTCCGTCATCTCCCACGAGCTGAAGACGCCGGTGGCGCTGATCAAGGGTTACGCCGATACCTTGATGCGGCGCGACGCCTGCTGGGACCAGGAGACGATGCAGGAGAGCCTGTCTGTGATTGTGGAAGAGGCGGATCGCTTGAACCATCTGATCGACGATTTGCTGGACGTCTCCCGTTTGGAGGCCGGCGCGCTCTCGCTGGAGATGGATTGTGTGGCGCTGGATCGATTGGCCGAGCGAGTGGCTGAGCGCTTCCGCACACAGACCGACCGGCACGAGATCGTGGTCCATTTCCCCCCCGATTTTCCGAACGTCGAGGGGGACCTGGGGCGACTGGAACAGGTGTTGCACAACCTGGTGTCCAACGCCATCAAATATTTCCCCGATCAAGGGGTATTAGAGATCAGCGGACGGGCGTCGTCCAGAGAGGTCGTTGTCACAGTATCCGACGAGGGCATCGGTATACCCTACAAAGAGCAATCGCGCATCTTCGAGCGTTTCTTTCGCGGGGCTGAGGAACGTCACCAGGGTACGCCGGGCGTCGGCCTGGGATTATACCTGGTCAAGGCCATCGTCAAAGCTCACGGTGGACGTGTGTGGGTCGAGAGCCAGCCCGGAGAGGGGAGCGCTTTCTCCTTTACCATTCCACGCGAGCAGCGTAATCGTTCAAATGCCCCGCTAGCAAATGGAAAGGCATCCTGAATTCGGGTGTGTTTCATTTCATTTGAGGCAAGGCTCGTAGTAGGCGATTTATCGCCGTAAAAGCGCGCTGAAGCCGCTATCTAGCGCCGCTATCTAGCGCGCGCACTACAAACAACGCTCAAAGCATTTGAAACACACCCGTTTCATTATAACGCGCCTGTGATATGCGGATTTCAAACCCGCGGGAGGTTCAGCAGGTGAAAGCGGGTAAGAGTGTCTTAAATAATGGCTCTAGCCATCGTCCCGGGCGCGCTAACCGGCTCGAGGACGGGCCTCTGAGCGAATTTTTTAATAGACCTAAACGCTAAATCGAAAGGAAATGTCATGAGTCCAATTTACGCAACGAGAATAACTTGCCCCACTTGTCAGAATCAATTTCAGACGCTGGTTGAACAAATCATAGATGTTCGCGTCGATCCCAATGCGAAAGTACGCCTTCTCAATGGCCTGATTAACGTGGCCTCTTGCCCGCAATGTGGTATGGGAGGGTTGTTGAACCTGCCCTTTTTGTACCACGATCCCGAAAACGAGTTGGCCCTGGTCTATATGCCGATGGAAGCAGGACAGGATAACGTCGAGCGCCAGAAAGCCATTGGTCAGCTCACCCAACAGACGATGGACAACCTGCCGCCGGAAGAGCGCAAGGGATACTTGCTCCAGCCCCAGGAGTTCTTCTCCATGGAGAACCTGATCAAAAAGGTCTTGGAAGTCGATGGGATCACGTCGGAGATGATCGAAGCGCGAGAGGAGAAAGCCAACTTCTTGCGGGATATGGTTGAGGTCGCCACAGACGAAGAGGCGTTGGAGACATTGATCCGGGATAATGAGGAACGGATCGATGAAGATTTGTTACAAATGGTGATGGCAAATCGACGGATGGTGGAGGCCATAGAAGAACAGAAAGAGGCCTTGGAAATCCTCGATACCCTTTATGATAAATTGATAGAGATCACCGCAGCGGGGCAGAACCTCTCGAAACGACAGAGCGCTCTGAATGCGTTAAGAGAAAATCCCAGCCAGGAAAAATTGTTGGAATTGCTCATCCAGTCCTCCGATGAGAGGACACGCGAAACATTGATCGTCATTGGGCTGCCTCTCGTGGATTACCGGTTTTTCCGTTCCCTCACGAATAGGATTGAATCGACCACGGAAGAAGAGGAACGCGCATATCTGGAAGAACTGCGCAGGGAAGTGCTGGACATTCGGGAACAGGTCGAGAGGCAGACGCAGGAGTTCTACGAACAGCGTGTGAATTTCTTGCAGGACCTATTGGCCAGCGATGACCCGATGTGGCTGGCCCGTTACCGGTATCGAGAGGTTGATCAGGCCTTCCTTGAGGTGCTCAGGGGGATGCTGGAAAACGTCCAGCAACAGGGCAACCAGGAAATCCTGGAAAAACTCAAGAAAATCTGGGACATCGCGGCGGATATATTGCAGGAACAACAACCGCCCGCGCTGCTTCTGCTCAATCGACTGATGAGTGTTGAGGAAGATGAAGAGATCGACAAACTGCTGATGGAGAACGAAGACTTGCTCTCGACCGATCTCTTGGAGTATGCGGAGACTGTAGAGCAAAATTTGCGCGAGGATGAGCAGACGGAGATGGCCGATCGGCTGGTTCACGTGATGGCAAAGATCAGAGAACACATCCAGGAATAATCAGACCGTCGCGAATAGGCGACGTGACTTGCCAAATTAGCTCCCTTGTGTTATTATTTGCTCGCGCGCGCCCGTACCTCAATTGGACAGAGGAGCGGTCTACGAAACCGACAGTTGCGCGTTCAAGTCGCGCCGGGCGCGCCTTTTTCTCATTTCTTCCTGAAAGAGAGAATGGCCCAGATATAGAATCCCCCTTTGGCAAACCAGAACGAAAATAGTCTTAACCCCTTCACTGCTGTCCGGATCAGATAATCAAGACGCCCGGCGCTTCCAAAGCGCCGGGCGTCTGACGTATGTCCACAGATTTGCCTTCAGGGCTTGATTTTTGGAATGCGCATATCGACCAGTTGCGCTTCGTCCAATCCGAAATGGTGGGCGATTTCGTGGTAGAGGACGTGATAGACCAACGCGCGGATTTGTTGCGTCGTCCGGCCCCGGCGCTCAATGGCGCGTTGGTAGATGCTGATTTTGTCCGGCAGGACCAATCCGTAACGATGGGTGCGCTGCGTCTGGGGGACGCCCTGGTAGAGCCCGAGCAGTTGCGACGGATGATGGACGCCGGCGGCCCGCATCACCGCCCGGTCGGGTTTGTCCTCGACGACGATGTCGACGTTGTTCAATTTCTCCCGGAACTCAACCGGGAGCGCGTCGAGCGCCTCAACCACGATTTGTTCGAAACTCTCTCGTTTCATAGCGCACTCATTCCATATCAATCTACGCTGAAGCGCCGCCCAATCGGGTCGATTTTGGAATACGACGTCGTCCCACTGAACTATACAAGCTTACAGCTTTGCTGTCAACTGCTGAGGTTTGTATATCCCGACTCAACGCGGTGTGTTTCAACTCAGTTGGTGCACATAGCTCGTTTGTTGAAACGATGAAGGGATAGTATAATTAAGCAGAGATTTTGGATCGCTGTCTAGCCCGTACACTAACCTTAAGTAAACCGTGTTGTTAGGATCGCTATTTATCCGAGGTAGGCGTTACTTTTGACCAGCCTGTTTAACCGCTTATATTGTTGTGCGTCACAACGGTCAAGAGGTGATGTTTATTGAGTATACAGACGGACGCTGGGCGCATGGCTCTTGTAAAAGATTGTTAGGTGAAGCGCCTTCCGCGCTTTGAAACAATTTTCAAGATTGACTTGAACGATCTGGTTCTTTGTTCCAGGCGGGTGAGTGATTTTTCCTAATTACTCTTAAGAGCCAACTCATTCCATTACACAAGTTCTAAATTAGGAGGAAGAGATGCATACTAGATGGTTGAATGTTATGATCATAGCTGTCATGCTTCTGGGAATGATGCCATTCTCGGCGCAGGCGGCGCCGTTGGCGGAAACACCGGACGCGCTCGCTGAAACGAGTGGCGTGTGCGACGATCCACCAACTGTCATGGTCGATCCGGGGCTGAAGGGTCTGGCCCCCGATGCAGAGATCGGCTACCTTATTTATCTTCGCGAGGAGCCTGACCTCTCCGCGGCCTTTGATATGGACTGGGATGCGCGCGGGCGCTACGTGGTGAAGCAATTGCAAGCTATCGGCGACTACAACTTGGACTGGGCTGTGGTCTTCTATATGCAGGATCAGTTCGGTGAGGGCCAATTTAACAATTGGCGCGAAGAGCTCTGCCTGGCGGCGGGAGACGAAGGGCAGCGTGGGCCCGGCCGATCTGCGGGATAAGGAAGCGTTGAAGATCGCGCGTGCCGAACGGCACTTCGAGGTGATCGCCGTGGATTATGACGTGGTATCCTCCGCCGAGCAGTTCGGGCAGAAAGTGAGCTTGTCTAGGCGGGAGCAGTTGGTATAACTGATTATGTTCTTTGTCTCATCTCCTGGTGTAATTGTTAATCCAATCTTGATCCCATCTTTTTACCACAGATGAGAATTTTTCTCACTTTTTAGCGGAAACTAAAATACAAGGAGATTCAAAATGAAAGCAAGAATCAATCGGTATCTGAACTTCGCGATCATACTCAGCCTGGTGCTGGTCGTTCTACCCCTCGGTGCACAGGCTGCTTCGATCACCCCGGAGCGAAGCCCCGCGGCTATCGCTCCAATACCGGCATGGGGGGCATCATCCTTTCCCTCCACCGAAGCACAAGAAACAACTGCAATTCAACCGCCCGATCCCGGCGTGGAGTGGAAAGACCTCCCGCCGGAGATGCGGGCCAAAGTAGACCCCCGCATCCTGGCCGAGCTGAATGGCGAGATGATCCCGGCCCATCTGGGCGGCTCCGCCGATCAAGCCGAGGCCGCCCCACAAGAAGAACGCAAGCCCCTGAACAAGACCCGCTTCCTGGTCTACCTCAAACCCAAGGCGGACCTGGAGGCCATCCGGCAGCAGCGCTTCGTCACGCGAGTAGAGCAGCGCAGCGCCGTCTTCGACGCGCTGGTCAGCACCGCGCAAGCCACCCAGGGGCCGGTCAAGAGCTTGCTGAACGCCCGCATGAGCGCGGGCGACGTGGCCTCCTACCAGTCCTTCTACATCTTCAACGGCTTCGCCGTCGAGGGCGACCTGGAGACCATCATCGAGCTGGCCCAGCGGGACGACGTGGAGCGCATCGTGGCTAACTACCCCCTGGTGCCGCTGTGGGAGAGCGGCGAAGCAGCGGCCTCCCCGGCCAATGGTCTGGGTGGACTGGACCCCGACAACTGGAACGTCGATCTGGTGGATGCCGAGCGGGTGTGGAACGAGCTGGGCATCACCGGCGAGGGCGCGGTTGGTGGGTGGCTTCGACACCGGCGTCGATTGGACCCACCCGGCGCTGCAGGACAAGTACCGTGGCTACGATGGTTCCGGCCTGGGCACTGACCACAACTACAACTGGTTCGAGGCCGACGCCAATCTCTACCCTGGCGGCGATTTAGGCCCCAGCGTCTCCACCGTGCCCTATGACTGCGATCAGCACGGCACCCACACCATGGGCACCATGGTCGGCGACGGCGGCACATCCGGCACCCAGGTCGGCATGGCCCCCGGCGCCGAGTGGATCGCTGCGCCCGGCATTTGCTGGAACACAATGCCCGGTGGCATCGGCGATGACATCGGCGGGCTCAAGACCTTCCAATGGTTCCTCTGCCCCACCGACCTGAGCGGCGATCTATCAACAGCCGACTGCTCCAAAGCCCCCGATGTGGTCAATAACTCC
>DAOTUC010000351.1:0-3479 GCA_034437315.1 Anaerolineae bacterium | reverse complement strand
GCCGGTTGCTCACCGTCGCCTCCAGCACGCTGAGCGGGCGCGTCTCGCCCATCTCCCGCCGCTGGCGTTCTGACTCCTCTTTGTCGGTATCTATTGGCGTCTGGGTCGTGGTGTCCAGATCGACGTAGACGTCGGCCAGGTTGAAGCGTTGCTGTGTCGCGGTGGGATCGCTGGCCTCCAGGTCCACGCCACGCAGGGGAAGATGACAGCAAGATGCGATAAGCACCCGGCGATAGATGCGCAGAGCCTCTTCGGGGTCGGTGGTAGATGGCCCGTGGTAGACGTTACCGTGGACGACGCCGGTGATCAGCAAAGCCCCGGCACCAGCTGCGGCCGCGTGGTCGCCCTGGGCTACCGCGCCGGAGCCCTCAATATGGGCCTGGACGCCCGGCGTTTGTTCCTGTGGAGTACCGCAGTTGTGGCAGAACTTATGTTGATCGGGCAGTTCGGTCCCACATTGTATACACGTTTTCATCAAATGTCTCCTTCAACCGAGGCGGCACACTGGTCGCTGGTGGTTTATCTTAAAAAGGCAGTTCTTCGTCATCCGTCTCAGAGGAACCCCCTGTGTAACAACGGGACAATACCACCACCCCCATTTCCCCATCGGCCGCGGGATTGTCCTCGACACTGACACTTACGACGTAATCCACCACGGGCTGCTTGCCCTCAAGGTACGCCGGCATTTCAATCGCTCGACCTGCAGCGACGTCTTTCAAAAGCTCCTGGATCGTCCCAGTCTCCAGGAGTTCATAGTATCTGTTAACGATGAATCTCGCTCGTCGAGCCTGTTCAGCAGTAGTCACGTCACCAATACTCTCAGCGACCTGTTCTTCCATCTCCAACAGCCCTCGTACCAGATGTCGATTGGTGAGTGGCCCGAGTCGTGGACGAGCCGCCATCAGGGCATCACCCGCATCTTCTGAGCACTCCATCAACAGCAATACTTTTATTCGGGTCAGGGCATTCATTCCCCATAACAGATCATCCCCTACCATATCGGCTGCTTGCATGCCTTGCTGCAAATAATCCAGGGCCTGCTCCAACTCTCCCGCTAACATAAATGTCTCACCGATGTTAATCATCAAAAGCGCTTTGGACAGGTTAGTGTCCAGCACCAATGGATACTTTTGCGTAATTCGGTAAGCAGTAAAATAGTAGTTAAGCGCTTCTTTAAAACAATGTTTATATTTCAAATGATCTCCCAGGGCTATCCAGATATGAGGGGTTAATGGATCATCGGGCTCAAGCTCATCAGCCACATACTGTAAATCCTCTAATCGCATAACGTGTGATGCCTCTCGCAGTCTTCCGCAGTGAGCCAAAACACGATAGAGGTCAATCGCTACTTCAAGCCATTGTTGATCATAACCCATCTGTTTCCAAAGTTTGCATGCGCATTTGTATTGAAAAATCGCCTCATCGTAATATCCTAGGCCAACGCAGATTTGTCCCAGCAAGGTTGAAAAGGCGGCGTTGGATGGCCCTTGAAGAAAAACCGTTATTGGCAAAAGGGACTTCCATCGCTCAAAAACGGTCACATCTTTCCTTAAAGCAATATAAGGAGAGGTATACCTGAGATAATCAAGCATATCGGCAATAAGTTCATACTCCGCCGCATACTCAAAGCCTCGATCCACGTGCACCCAGGGGAAATCATCGAGCGTCCTGTTTCCCTGTAGATACTGGGTTGCGACATATTCGGCCTGCTTCACATAATACCTGGCGAATCTTTTCTTCCATTCAGGGGCACGCTCCACCTCCTGCTCGTTCAGCAAGGTATGGGCGTATTCGTGCAATAGGCGGTGCGTTGTATACTGCCCTGAGCGCTTGGCATTTAAGAGGCTCAGGTTAGAGAGACGGCGACATGCAGGCGCTATGACATTGTGTGCCTGTTCCAAAACGTGCGCTATGGCCTCTACATCAAACGGTTGGGGAAAGATGCCCAGCGCGTGAAAGGCGCGTTTAGCCTGGCCATCCAGGCCTCTGTAACTCAACTCAAAGGCTAAACGCACGCTATCCCCCTTCTTGTTAGGGGATTCTATCTTTAGCGCGGGTATGATCTCTTCCTCCAATTGTCTCACCAATTCACTGAACCCTCGGTCCTGTTGCGCCAGGTGATTCGCAATATCTAAAGCCAAGGGTATGCCGCCCAAGGTCTCAATTAACCAACGCCGTTTGCCAGGTGACACGTCGATGTCCACATCGCGTTCGAGAAGGTGCTGAGATATATCCGCAGGCATTGCCCTGAGCGACACTCTCGCAACCCGTTCCGGAAACTTTTCGCTGCTGAGATCTTTCCTTCGGGTGATCACCACGACCTTGCCAGAAAGAACGTTCACCAATCGCCATTTATCAAGATCAATCCTATCCTCTACCCCATCAATAACCAACAAGATGTGCCTTCCTGCCAACTTCTCCCGCACGCGAGCGCGAGCGTGATCGTCCCAACGCAACTCTTGGCTCCGCAATTCCTCCCTCGAAAACACCTTCCCAATCAAGGATCGAAAGGCCTGCTGTTCAAGATCGGCTGTCTCAACCCCAGATAGCGGTGGCTCCATCGTCATCCAACAAAACCCATCCGAGAAACGACGCGAAATATCGGGATCGACCTGCAGCAAATGAGCGACGAGCCAAGTTTTACCCACACCCGCCATCCCTTCTACCAAGATGATGAGGGGCTTGGTAGCGCCTCGGGATAACAGATGTCCCTTCAATTGCGCAAGGACATTCTCACGACCAATAAACCCGGCGGTCGAAACCGGTAGGTCCGAAGGCTTGAAGTGAGCTTGTGCCTCCAACCATTCATCCTCGGTGAACGTCCAATTGACTTCTTCCAGAAAAGCCTTGGTCTGCTCCATACTTTGAAATTGAGCGCCAATAACACGGGCGAGCTTTCCTCGGCTCTTCCTGCTCATCTCTTGGTCTTTCGACGAATTTTCCCAGTTTGAGACCTGCGAGCGATCTACCTCCATAGCTTTTGCCAGGTCGCTTTGGATCATATCAAATGCTTGACGAATTCGCTTAATAGCGTCTGCCTGCCGTTCAGCATCGAAATTAGTCACATTAAACTCCTATCCCGGACGAGCCGGAACCAATAAGTAGCACCTCGTACGTAAAATTCTTGCACAAAAAAACAAGGATTTCACTGGATAGGCACTATGTGTTTGTTGTGCCGCAGGTTGCCATACAACACCGCACAACAGCCATACAACAAAAGCAAGTCGTATAATAAGTTCACATTAATGATGACACGTCTGCACGTTTCCAGTACTGGCTAAGTGTATCTTGTTGCGGCGAAAAGGGCAAGTCACCCCATTCGCTCACGTAAAATGACCGCCGATCGAGCCTGGATCCACTCTGATCGGCACATATCGAAGAACGAGGTTCGTACGGCGCCATTACTCAATTAGACGCCTTTCCGGAAAGGCAAATCTCAACCTATAAGGAGGTTTGCTGATGGGCAAAAAGAAAAACCC
>DAOTUC010000350.1:0-5758 GCA_034437315.1 Anaerolineae bacterium | reverse complement strand
GACGAGGCTGCCCGTCGTAATCGTCGTCAGGCAGGCCGGTGGCGGTATCTGTACCGGCGTCGATCATCGGTGAACCGGGCTGGAGATGGTATTGTTGGACGATGTCGCCGGTGTTGAGGAATTGGGGGTTGACTTGAAGGTCACTAGTAGGCGGTGTACCATTGTAGTTGTTGGGGGAGTTATTCCAAACATTATTGTGACCTGCACTGGATTCGGTATCCGAGAAAATGCCTCCCGCAGTGGTGGAGGCTGTATTATTGACTACTATATTGTTGTACGCTAAAACATGCCTGCTTAGATATATGCCTCCTCCATATGCAGCTGTATTGCTAATTATAGTATTGTTGAGCAGATTTACATCACCTTCATCATCGGCATTGGCATAGATGCCCCCCCCCCTACTTGTTGTTCCTGTTTGGATAGCTATGTTACTGTAGATTAAGTTGTTTGTAGCCGTGAAAATGTTATAACGCAGAGATCCAATTCCACCACCAAGTGCTATTCGCCCAATGGATTGATTATTTGCGATTGTGTTGCTATCGATGATATTAGCTTGAGCATGACGATCGAAGCCAATGCCACTACCAAATGCGTAGTAAGAATCGTTTAGATTGTTGGTAATCAAGTTATGGTAAATTGTTGCTTTAGTTCTATCTTGAATGCCTATGCCTGCGCCATGGCCGCTATCGTTGCTCAGTACGAGCAGCGCTCGGAGCGTATTTGTGGTGATCTGGCAGTTTTCAATATGTGAATTGTTATTATCGCCTCTTATCGCAATGCCGCCACCGACACCCTCAGCACTACCAGTAACTGTAATGGAGTTATTACAAATGATCGAATTGACGATATGAGACCCAACACCTTGAATATCAATGCCTCCGCCATAAGCGCTACCGCCATCCCCAGTACTAATCAGGATATTCTCACAGATTTTGGAATTTGTGATTAGATGAGAACCCCTAAGAATAGCGATACCAGCGCCAAAGGCGTCTTCCCCTGAAGGGGGCATATATCGATTATAGCGAATGGTGCTATTGGAGATGGTGATAGGTTGGGAAGTATCAAGGATGATCGCGTGAACCCCATATTCAACGATGGCCTGATTCAAGTAACCACTGCTGCCCGGTGTATACGTGATGCCATCCCAGGCGCCTGGAATGGCTGGCGTAGTCGCTGTGGTAAAGGTGATAGGGCCTTCACTGTAAAACTTGCCGTTGTTGTTGATTCCAACGCCATCCGCAACTTTGATGGTCGTATTGGCCGCAAGAGTGATAACCACACCAGCGTCAATAGTTACATCCGCTGTCGCTGTGATCGTCCCAGGCCCCCAGGTGCCATCCTCATCCTGTGTAGGATCTATGGTCGTGCCGTCTGGTTGATCGTCGGCCAACGCAAGGCTCGATAGAGCCAAGAGGGTCAGGGCCAGGGACAGTATGGTTGTCGATAATAGTTTGTTTAATTTTAACACCAGATTACCTCCGCAATTCAGATACATCTTTATCGGATACTTCCGGTAGCTCCACCCTTAGCCGCTGATTGGGCCAATAGCCATAAGGAGAGCTACTGACTACCAGGTTATTTTTAGATGTGGAAACACTTTGTTGGTCAGGTTTAATTGGTTAAGCTAGCTTTTAAGAGCCTGAGTGTCGATCACATTTTTAAATCAGTATATCGTTTTATTGTGTTTAAGCGGTGTATGTTTGGTAAAGAAATTATAAATTTTTGGTTTTCTGTGTTTTTCTACATTGCCATGGTCTCTGGATGTAGCAGGAAGCCCTATTTTCGATTACGTAAGAGAGGGGTAAATCCTCACATATTGTGATGGGTAAAAACTATAGAGTTTTTTACCTTCTCGTTACTCACTTGTCACTTCTAGGTTTTATAATAGAATAGAACAGTTGTGATGTTTCGGATAGACATCATTGTGTTCATAGGGTCGTTAAAGTCGGTGATCAGTTAAACATCAGATTTAACTGGAGGGAGTGGGGAATGGAACTGAGGCGATATTTGCAGATTCTGCGGAAGGGCTGGTGGCTCATCTTGCCGGCTGTTCTGGTGTCTGTGAGCGTGGGGTTGGTCATCACGTATACTCAAACGCCGATCTACCTCACAGAAGCTACTTTTATTGTCAGCCCTAGTGCTATGTTCGGTGATGACCCTTATGATGTAATCAGGGGATTATCCTCCATCAGCAGACGCGAAGGGGTGATGTCGACTTATGTGGAGATCGCCGCCAGTAGCACCATCCGGGGCGCTGTTTTCAATGAGTTGGCCATCACCGAGGACCAAAGAGCCCATTTACACGTTAACAGTGAACTGATTCCCTCCACAAACATCATAAAGATTTCTGTTGGAAGCGGTGATCCAGAACTGGCGAAAAAGATAGCCGATGAAATAGGGATCCAGACCATTGAATATGCGGAGAGTCTCTATGAGATCTACGACATGAAGCCCCTAGACGCGGCCTATGTTCCTAGATCGCCTTCAAAACCTCAAAAAACAGAGAACTTCGTGCTCTCCGCCCTTCTGGGATTGGTCATTGGGATTGGATCCGCTTTCTTGTTAGACTACTTACGTTCTTCGGAGGGGATAACGACTGGCCTGAATATCCTGGATCCTGGCACCGGCATCTACAATCGTTACTACTTCTTGCAGAGGTTGAGCGAGGAGCTAAGTAGGGCGCGACGTCATCAGCGCCCCTTGTCCCTGGCATTGATGAGCATTGAGAACCTCGACGCGGCGCCTGGGATGGAGGCTCACTTGCGGAACGATGCTCTGCGCCGAATGGGGGTTTTCTTGAAGCAATACCTGCGGGATGAGGACTTGGTGGCCCGTTACGAGGGTGATACGTTCGCCTTGCTTTTCCCTGACACCACGGGCCCAGATGCCGCGCAGGTACTGAGGAGTTTACACAATCGGATTGAATGGAACGTTTTTGAGCTTGATGGCCATGTTAAACTTAACCTAATGCCGAGTTCTGGTATCGTGGCCTATGACCTCAACGGTGCCAGCCGCGACGAACTTGTCTCCAAGCTGTCGGATACCCTGCAACGGGCCCGAGATGAGGGCTATGGCAAGGTCTATTTACTCCGGGATGACGAATGAGTTTAGCAAATCGGCGAGCTTATCCCGAGCATAGTCGAAGGATCGCTGAGTTGACGAGGATAGTGGGATTAGCTTTCCTTTTGCTACTCACGTTTTCAGCAGGTCGCGAGAGTGTCACGGTATGGGCCTCTCCCATTTCGCGTGGTTTTCACGTCAATCGCGTACATAGATTCCAACCTGAAGTCTCTGGGGAGAATCTTATCGATGCAAAGCGCCAAACTCTCTCTGTATCCAATTTCCGAATCACTTTCGATGAGTTGGGGTATGATGAAGAGACGTTGGAAAGCCCCTTGGAACAGGAGACATATGCGTTTAGATTGCCTCAAAATTGGGTTGTGGCACCTGGCAGCACCTTAGACCTTGAGTTTAGTTATTTTTTCACCGAGCTGGAGCAAAAAGAGGGTGTGTCGCTCAACCAATTTGGCGAGCTGTCGATTTCGGTTGATGGTTCGCTGCTGGGCGCCTATGCGTTGGACGATACCTCGTTGGATCGTGAGCATTGGCGCGTAGATCTGCCACCTGGGTTGTTCAACGAAAAGCCTGGCGACCGCCACGAGATTGTCGTTACGCTCAATGCCTGGTTTTTATGTGATACGGCCCATATCGGCAAGCTGGTGATTCACCCCCAGTCCACTCTTTCTTTGAACTACACGCTGACGTCGCCCACGTTAGATTTAGCCGCTTACCCTCGCCCTTTCTCTCAATGGTCCTTCGAACCGGATTATGTGCAGTTCATCCTGCCTGAGCAGCCCTCCGAAGCGGAGATTCGAACAGCGGCCGTCGTCGCTGCCGGATTGGGAGATATGGCCGGGGGCAATATGGTCATCAGTGCTACTACCGACGTAGATTGGCTGAGGATGATGGAAGCTGATCGAATCGCTCCTGAACATCTATTTGTGATTGGACGGCCTGATCGCAACCGACTGCTGACCTGGCTCCGCGACGACGAAGGTGTTTCGTTTCCCATGTCAATGCGCGATAGAGAATTGAAGCTGAGCAGTCGAGGGCCGAGGGCCGTCAAGCCCGGAGATATTTTCACCTATACTATCAGCCTCACAAACACGACTTCTGCTCGCGTGCAAGGTTTTACGCTCATCAATCGCCTGCCACTTCAGGTTGATCTGGTGAGTTGTCAACCCGGTACATGCAGAGAGCGAGTTGGGGATCAAGGACGGGAGGCTTACTGGTCTTTGCCATCGCTATCTCCGGGGGCGCGTCTCTCTTTCTCTCTAATGCTCCAGCTTACCGAAACGGTGAGTTTTTCTCCGACGATTCAGACGCTGGAGAACCAAGCCATTCTAGTCGATAGAGCGCGAAAGCCCGTAAATGTCACTTCCCTGGCTTCATCTGTTGGTGAGGGAGACGCGACAGAAGTGACCTTGGGCACCCAGAGTGACTTCTTCTTTGTCCAGGATGAGCAGCCAGCATTTGAGGAGGACGGCGTGCTTCAGGAACTTCTCTTTCCCCGGGATCCTCAGAAAGTGATTCTGCTGATCACTGGCCTGAGCGACGCAGCCGTCCACAAGGCCGGTCAGGCTCTCGACCTGCGGGCCGACCTTTTTGGGATGGAGGGTCCGGCTGCGTTGGTGAAGGAGGTTCGCTCTGCCCCGCCGACTATTGAGCCTCTGGAAACGGCATTCACCTTTGCTGATTTGGGATACGGGGATCGAACGACTTACGGTTTCCATCCACGCGCCCCACTCCTTGATTATTGGTTCGATGTCCCTCGGGGCTGGCATGATACGAACGAGGCGTATTTGCGCCTAATTTTTAACCACTCCCAGGCTATAGATGTGGAAAGCTCTGCGTTGACCATTTTGCTCAACGGCGCCCCGGTGGCCACCATACCTCTTGTTGAGGAGGATGCCGACGATTTGCTGATCGATATACCCAGCACGTATCTCAAACCCGGTGCGCGCAATAGAGTCTCCATCCGACCTGCGATGCAAATGAGGGGGGACGAGGTATGTGAAAATATCCCTATCGACCAGGCGTGGGTGAGTGTCTCCCGACTTTCTTCGCTGCATCTAGGTCAGCAGGTGACGAACGTCGATCAGATTCTGGATCTCGATGATTTCCCATTCCCCTTCAACACGCAACCGGATCTGGGTGACGTGCTTTTCATGCTTCCTCTTGACCCCAGCCCGGTTGAATTGGAGGCATCTTTGCAAATGGCTTTTGCACTTGGAGGGGCTTCCGGGGGCGATGGAACCAACCTAACAGTTTCATTGGGGGAAGCGTCCGCTTCGACCAGGCTACAGGATTACCACATTGTGGCCATCGGTCGCCCCACGCGCAACCCCGTCATCCAGGAGATCAACAGTTCCTTACCGCAGCCATTTATCCCCGGCGCCGACGAGGTGGAAAACCGGCTGGGCAAGTTGATCCTCCGCTTGCCGCCCGACGTTTCTCTAGGCTATGTCCAGGAGTTCCCATCACCCTGGAATGAAACGTTGGCTTTTCTCGTCGTTACGGGCACCAGCGATAAAGGCGTCGCCTGGGCCGCGTCCGCGCTTAACCGTCAGGCCTGGCGCTTTAGCGGCAATTTGGCCTTGGTACGTGAGGCTGAGGAGGGCTTTGAAGTCCGTTCCTTTGATACCCGGCGGCTGACCAGTAGCGGTCAGGCTGCCACCTTGCTTACGGCGGTTCCAGA
>DAOTUC010000349.1:0-2388 GCA_034437315.1 Anaerolineae bacterium | reverse complement strand
TCTCTTGTACACAGCGATCACGCGGGCCAAGCGATTGGTCGTCCTGGTGGGCGCCAGACGCGCTATCGGTCTCGCCGTCCGCAACAACAAGATTCGGGAACGAAAAAGCGGCCTGTACATCCGGTTGAGAGGGTAGCGGCGTTTTTTGCCTTACACGCCAGGTACCGGTATAATAGAAAGCGGACGGCCCATCACCAAATGTCTAAGCGTATGTGGAGATGCGCCGCAATTCGTCGGATATGAGATTGATGGTTTTGAGAAAGCAACTTGAAGAGGGGGTAAAAAAATGGATGAATTGGTCGCGTTAGTCGTTCAGAAAACCGGCTTGCCCGAAGAGACCGCGAAAAAAGCGGTCGAGATCGTCATTGAGTATCTCAAGGACAAACTGCCTGGGCCGATAGCCGCTCAGGTCGACAACGCCCTGGAAAGCGACGGGCTAGGCGAGGTGGCCAAGGGGTTGGGCGCTATGTTGGGGAAGAAGTAATCGTCGCTTGCCCTCGCTTGGAGGCCATCAAGCAGACCGGCTACGATCATCGTTTCGGCCAACCCTCGCTCTAAGTCGCCGTCTTGGGGACGGCATAGGCGCAAATAGTCCATTTTAACTTGACGAATGGCACATTTATCCCAGGCGAATAAATTCGCGGGCCACAACTGCAAAGTCGGCCTACGCCGACTATAAACTAACCTGCGAAGGCAGGTTTTGCAGTGCGTGATTTTTACGCGCTGTAGCCACACGGTTTTAACCGCTGTCAAATTGGGTCTTCAGGATTTCGCATGGCCCATCATAGACCCTAAAGGTTTTTGTGCTGGTTTTGATGGAAAAAGGTCATTGTTTAAGGCAAAAACGTTGTTTGCGCGGCCTTGAGCAAAACCTTTAGGGTCTCGCCATGCGAAATCCCAGAGAACCGTCAAATTAAGCCGCCCCGGGGACGGGGCTCAGAGCTTCGTGTAAAGCGAACGGCCGAAGCGATGATCAAATCTGGGACTCAGCCCCCCTTGATCAGTCAGCGCCCACCCCGGCCATCAACAGGCCAAGTTGTTCTGGGGTGGCCTCCTCGCTATCGACGACATCCATAATCCGCCCCTCGTAGATGACGGCGATACGATCCGAAAGGGCCAGAATCTCGTCCAGATCCTCCGAGATGAGCATGATCGCCGTGCCCTCCTGGCGCTGTTCCAACAAGCGGGCGTGGACGTATTCAGTCACGCCGATGTCTAGGCCGCGGGCGGGTTGAGCCGCGATCAGGACGCGCGGCCGGCGGGAGATTTCTCGCGCCAGGACGACCTTCTGGATGTTGCCGCCGGACAGGCTCTTGGCGGGCGTCTCGTGGGACGGCGTCTTAACGTGGAAGGCCTGGATCAGCTTCTGGGCGTACCGGACGATGACGCGCAGGAACAGGAATCCGCGGCGGGAAAAAGGCTCCTTATGGTGGTCGCGTAACACCACATTCTCCGCCACCGAGAATTCTTGAATCATAGCATCCCGCATCCGCTCCTCCGGGATGTAGGCCATGCCCAGGTCGGTGCGCGCGCCGGGCGACAGGTCGGTGATATCCTGCCCTTCCAGGAAAATCTTCCCCCCGGTCAAGGGGCGCAGACCGGTGATCGCCTCGGCCAGTTCGCGCTGACCATTGCCCGATACGCCCGCCAGGCCCAGGATCTCGCCCGAATGGACGTCCAGGTCGACGCCGCGCAGGGCCGGCGTTTCGCGGTCGCTCATCGCACGTAGACTCTGTAACACCAATCGCGCCGCGCCCGCTTCCAGTTCCGCGCGATAGGGTTTCATAATCACCTCGCGACCGACCATCATCTCCGCCAGGCTCTCCTTGGTGCAACCGTGGATGCTGCAACTATCCACCCGTCTACCATCCCGCAGCACCGTCACCCGGTCGCTGATATCGAGCACCTCGTGCAACTTATGGGAGATAAAGATGATCGCGTGGCCGTCGCGCGTCATCTGGCGCAGGGTGACGAAGAATTCGTCCACCTCCTGGGGCGTGAGGACGGCCGTCGGCTCATCCAGGATGAGCAAAGCGGCCCCTCGGTAGAGCGCCTTGAGAATTTCGACCCGCTGCTTCTGGCCTACGGCGAGCTGCCAAACGTAGGCGTCTGGGTCCACGCGCAGGCCGTAGACCTGGGCCAACTCCCGGATGCGCTTCGACACCCGGTCCAGATCGGTGAGCGGCCCCCGAGAAGAGGGCAGGCCCAGGGCCACGTTTTCCGCCACGGTTAGCGATTCGACCAACATAAAGTGCTGGTGGGTATCAACTTAAGCCGCGACAGATAGAGGATCATGGACAGTGCGCTGTCGAGATTGGCGTGGGAGGGGCAAAGCTCCCATTTGATCGAGTAGCCAATCAAACAAATCCGGGAATTGCGCCCCATATA
>DAOTUC010000348.1:0-2849 GCA_034437315.1 Anaerolineae bacterium | reverse complement strand
TGGCCGGGCTGGTGGAGAAATTGCTCGTGATGTACGCCGGTTTCATCGTAGAAAAAGGCGATGTGGACGACATTTACGCTCATCCACGCCATCCTTATACCTTTTCGTTGTTACAATCGGTGCCTCGGTGGATCGCTCCAAGGACGAGAAACTGGCGACGATCCCCGGATTGCCGCCGGATCTGTTGGGGCTGCCGCCCGGTTGCCCCTTCACGCCACGCTGTCGTTTCTCGGTCGACAGGTGCCGGCAGGAGAACCCGCAGCTTGAGTTGGTGGGAACCGAGCATTCGATTGCCTGCTGGGTGGACGTGAGCACGGGGAGGGAACGATGAGCGAAAACGGCGTCTTGGTGCAGGTCGAAAATCTCAAGAAGCACTTCCCCATCACGCAGGGCGTCATCATCCAGAGAGAAGTGGGCGCCGTGCAGGCGGTGGATGGCGTCACGTTCGACATCTACCGGGGCGAGACCCTCGGATTGGTGGGAGAGAGCGGTTGCGGCAAGACCACGGCCGGGCGGACCATCCTTCATCTGTATCCGCCTACAGAGGGGCGGGTGCTTTTTGATGGACAGGATCTGACGACCCTCTCGGCCGAGGCGTTGCGCCGCACGCGAGGCCGTATGCAGATGATCTTCCAGGACCCTTACGCCTCGTTGAACCCGCGTATGACCATCGCGCGCATCATCGGCGAGCCTCTGCGGGCGCACGATATGGCGTCTGGAAAGGAGCAAATCGAGCGGGTGCAGGAACTGTTGCGCCTGGTGCAGCTTAATCCCCGGTTCATCAATCGTTATCCCCACGAATTCTCCGGGGGACAACGGCAGCGCATCGGGATCGCGCGAGCGCTGGCCTCGGACCCGGAGTTTATCGTGTGCGACGAGCCGATCTCTGCTCTGGACGTTTCTATCCAGGCCCAGGTGGTCAATCTGTTGGAGGAACTTCAGGATGAGCTGGGGTTGACTTACCTGTTCATCGCCCACGATTTGAGCATGGTACGGCACATCTGTGACCGGGTGGCGGTGATGTACCTGGGCCGCATCGTCGAGTTGGCCCAGAAGGATGAATTGTACGATCGCCCGGTGCATCCCTACACCCAGGCGCTGCTTTCGGCCGTCCCGGTGCCGGATCCACCGTTGGAGCGCAAACGCCAGCGCATCGTCCTGGAGGGTGACGTACCCAGCCCCATCGACCCGCCCCCCGGTTGCAATTTCCACACCCGTTGCCCCCGAGCTGCTGAATCCTGTCCAGAGGAAGAGCCAATTTTGCGGGAGATCGGCGAGGGCCATTTCGTCGCTTGCCGCGCAGGGAGCGACGGCGCATAGGCCGCCAAGACGGATTCGCCGATCGAATCGTGGCGAGTGGGGGAGCGCCGTCATCTTGTCAGTGCTCCATAACGAGATGAGGTTTGGATGGCGGAATTAGCAACGGCCGAGAGACTGGAGATCATGATTGGCGAGTTGCTCGGCGCGCGCGGGCTGACCCTGGCCTTGGCCGAATCCTGCACGGGCGGGCTGCTCGGCCATTGGATCACCAACGTCCCCGGCAGTTCGGCCTACTTTGTAGGGGGCGTCACCGCGTATGCCGCCGCTGTCAAAGTATCGCTGCTCGGCGTTCCCGGCGACCTGCTGGCCCGTCACGGGGCGGTGAGTGAGGCGACGGCGCTGGCTATGGCGCGCGGCGCGCGATGCGCGCTCGGTACAGACGTGGGCCTGGCAGTGACCGGCGTCGCCGGCCCCGGCGGTGGAACGGACGAAAAGCCGGTCGGCCTCGTCTTCATTGCCCTGGCGGACGCTGAGGATGCGTGGGCGGAGCGACGTGTGTGGTCAGGCGGCCGATTGTCGAACAAAATTCAATCGGCCGAGGCGGCCTTGGATCTCTTGCGCCGGTATTTGGTGGATCGAGAGACAGGTGAATGAGGAGCGCTTGACGTGGTAGCAACGCGGATGCGCATCCGGAGCGCGCGAACCAAGATACGACCGTTCAATCCCTTGAGAGACGCTCCGGCCGTGACTGATTTGATCGAACTGGCCTTCGGCGATTCGTTGGGGGCTGACGGGGCGCTGGCTCTGGCGGAAATGCAGCGTATGGCCCGCTGGGGCTTTTTGACGGGCTTGTTTTATTGGCTGAATGGGGATTGGGCGAGCGGGCCGCCCGGTTTCGTGTGGATTGAAGACGGGGCGGTGGTGGGCAACGTCTCGCTGCGACCCGGCTCGGAATATGATAGCTTTTTCATCGGCAATCTGGCCGTCCACCCCGACTATCGAAGGCGGGGGATTGGGCGGGCGTTGATGGAGACCGCCCTGGAGACGGTCGAGGGGTTGAGGTGGGGCTGGATTGGGTTAGAGGTGCGCGAGGAAAACGTCGCAGCCCGCAGGCTCTACGAAAGCTTGAATTTCCGTTCGGTCGGGCGCACGTTGCACCTGTTGCGGCAGCCTGGCCCGCCGGGGCATGAAGAATCGCTTGTCCACCCAATGTTGCGTCGCGCCGAGGGTCGAGATGGCCTGGCGCTGCTTCAATTGGTGCGGGCGGTCACGCCGGTTCAACAGCGGCCTATCCTCGGCCTGAGAAAGAGCGATTATCGGGTGGGGTGGGGGAGGACGCTGGATTGTTGGCTGTTCGGGCGACGAGAGGCCTGGTGGGTTGTCGAGGAAATATCGGGGGTCAAAGGGGCCGTGCGGGCGTTGCGGGAGCGCGGTCGTCGGCCCAATCGCTTGGAAATTCTGGTCGCCCCCGGATGGGAGGGAACGCTTGGCGAGCTTCTGATACGGCAGGCCCTGGCGGGAATGCCGCGCCTATGCGAAAAGATGATCAGCGTTGAGTTGGCCCTCCCGGCGTCCCCGATCGTGACCGC
>DAOTUC010000347.1:0-4367 GCA_034437315.1 Anaerolineae bacterium | reverse complement strand
ACCGTCAACTATCTGCGGCACCAACTCTCCAGCGGCGTCCTGCTGGTCAATTACCACCTGCCGGACGTGACCGGCACGCAGGAGATCGACGTGGTGGTGCTCAACTACAACGGCGTCTATTTGCTGGAGGTCAAACACTGGATCGGCCCCATCGAGGGGGACCAGGTGCATTGGCGCCACGCCAGCGGCGACCTGCGCCGCAGTCCCATCCCCATCATCGAGCAGAAGGCCAAGATCGCGCACGGCTTCCTGGCGCAACGGGGCTGGGGCGACGTCAGCGTGACCGGTCTGGTGGTGCTTTCCAAAGGCGCCGGCGCGCTGCAGCTCGACGATCCGCAGAAACACAAGGTCTTTGGCCTCCACGAAAGCCTGGTCGAGGCCCTCACCGGCCGTGATTACGTTTTCCATCCTCACAGCCGGACCTTGAGCGGCAGCGAGGTGCGGCGCTTGCGCCAGGCGTTGCTCGATTCCCACGTCACCGACGCCGAGCGGCGAGTCGCTGGCTATCGTGTGCTGGAGGAGAGAGAGCGAAGTCATTACGTCGAGTTGATCGCCGAGGATCCGGAGTTTGCCGGGCGCAAGGTGCGCATCAAGCAGTACGATGTGCCCGCCATCGGTTCCCAGCGCGAGTTGGAGGAGGCGGTGGCCCGCTTCAAACGGGACATGGCCGCATTGGTGGCGGCTGGGCCACATCCTAACCTGGTCATGCCCTATCGTTTTCAGCGCGACGAGAGCTCCGACGAGCGGTATTACCTCGTCCTGGCCTGGACCGGCGAGCGGACGCTGGCGGAGCGGTTGAGCGAAGGGCCAATACCACTGGACGAGCAATTGCGCATTCTCACCGATGTGGCTACTGCGCTGATGCACTGTCACCAACACGGCATTGTCCATCGCAACCTCACGCCTCATAGTATTTACGTCCCCGGTGATAAACTGGCGAGAGTGAGTGATTTTGATTTCGCGAGGGTACCGGCTATCGGCAAGACTATCTCCAAGACAGGACAGGCGTTGGTTGAGAACAAGTACATCGCACCGGAGCAGTTGGACAATCCACGCCAGGCTGACTTCCGAGCCGATCTCTATTCCCTGGGCGCAATCTGGTATGATATGCTGCTCCAGCGTCCAGAGAACGAACCAGTGCGTCTGGCCTTGATGGCGAAGAGCGACCTATCCGATGACATCAGGGGGCTGCTGGGCAGTTTGCTCGCACCGTATCCAGATGACCGCCCTGCATCGACTGGTGAAGTCAAAGAATGGTTTGAGATTCTAAAAGCTTGAGTAAGGATAGCCACTCATGGAGATCGACATCAATTCCGGTGACATCATTCGCGAATACCGTTTTGAGCGTCCTCTTGGCAGTGGCGCCTACGGGATGGTCTGGCGAGCTTATCATAGGCTTCTGGATGTCCCTGTCGCTATCAAGGTGGTGAACGTCCGGGCTCTCGATTCTGAGAGTGTAGAGCGGATCAAACGAGAGTGCCGCATTGGCGGCAAACTGACGCACAAAGAACACATCGTCGAGGTGCGAGACGCTTTTCAAGAAAAAGACTGTCTGTTCATCGCGATGGAGTTGATGGGAGGCGGCAGCCTGGATGGTTACCTGCGCGAGCGCGGTTGCCCCAACCTGGGAGTGACTCTGAAATGGGCGCTGGATTTGTGCGCGGCGCTGGAGGAGGTTCACGAACTAGACGTCATTCATCGGGACATCAAACCACAGAATATTCTGTTGACCGACGAGGGACAGGTCAAGCTGGCCGATTTTGGCGTGGCTCATCTACCGGCATCGAATCTAACTACCGCCTATCAACCTGGAACACCCGCTTACCGTGCGCCGGAACAAGCGTCCAGTCAACCGGTGGATGGCCGAACTGATGTTTATGCTCTGTGTGCAGTCTTCTTCGAGGTCTGGAGTGGGCGAAAGCACGTCCGTTTTCGGGATCAAGATCCGGAAATTGCCCGCGAAGAATTGGCTTATCGGTTGGACGAGCGATATCACCTGTCGCCGGGGTTGCGTGATCGGCTGACAGGTACTGTGTTGGCTGGTCTACGACCTCGTGCAGCGCGAGCTTCACTGATGAAGCTGAAGGCGACCCTGTCCGACGTTTACGACGATTGGCAAGCGGAGGCTCAGAGAGAAATCGAGGCGCCGACTGTCATTGGGATTGGACACGAACGCTATCTGAAGCGCTTGACCGATGCTTATCAAGCTTTCTTTCGCGACCGCTTCGTCCACCAGGCGATGGACGCGGTGGAAATCCCCATTCCATCTAAACCCGACACGATGTCTTCTGATGATCTGCCCGATGATCCATTGATGGTTGATCTCGTGGCGCTAATGGATAAGGATGTAGAAAGCGAGACCCAGGCCAACGGAGATGTCGCAGAGATAGAGACACGGCCCGTCAAAGATCTGCGCGCTGGTCTGACTGAATACGAAACTATCGCCTTACTGGGAGCGCCAGGGGCTGGCAAAACCTCTGCTCTACTCTGGCTGTTGGGGACGTGGCAAGAGGCCAAGCTGGGGAGAGATCGCTTGCCTGTTTTCGTCTCGCTCAGCCGTTACAACGAGGGCTCCTTCGAGGACTTTTTGACCGAGGCCTGGGCGCCCTCACTGACCAACGCGCTGCGAGCCAGTGAGGAGCACCGGCTGACAATCGAGAGAGCTATACGTCCCCTGGCATCCCGGCTGGGAGAGTATCTGGCCGAGGGACGAGCGGTGCTGCTGCTGGATGCGCTCAACGAGCTGCCGCGAGGCCTGACCCGACCAGAGCGTTTGGATCGGTTGCGCTATTTCGTTCGGGAAGCAGCCGAGTTGGGGAACTGGGTGATGGTCAGTTGTCGCCAACAGGACTACGCTAAGGCGCTCCGGTCGCTGCAGCGGATCGAGATCCGCCCCCTGGACGACGATCGCATTCACAGCTTCCTGAAGGCATATCTGGGGCCACAGAGGGGCGATGAACTTTGGTCGATCCTGGAAGAGCCGCGTTACGCTCGATTGCGCGAGTTGATCCGCAACCCTTTCCTGTTGGCCGGGCTGTCCAGTTTACGCCAGCGTGAGAGTGGGGCGCTGCCGACGGTACGTGCGGATCTGCTGAATCGACTGGCGGCGTTGAGCATCGGCTGGGAGCAAAGAAAGGGGCATCTCAGCTCGATATCCCAGGGAGAACAGGAGAAGGTGCTGGGTGCAATGGCCCTGGCAATGACGACATTGGGAAAGACCATCGTGACCAAAGGGGAGTTGGCCGAGCGATTGCCGGATGCGTGGTTCTTTGATCCGAGGCGACAGGGACCGCTGCAGGATACTGTGCTGCGGTTGGCCCAGGGCGCCCGCCTGGCGCGGTGGACGCCGGGGGAGGGCGGTGGCGCCGTGACTTTTGAGCACCAGGTGTGGCAGGAGTACTACGCCGCTCGTCTTCTGGCCGGGATGCACGATCCAGAATGGCGGGGTTTGGCGCGATATGCAACCGGACAGAATGACGCTGGAGGACCCTACGAGATTCTCCGAACACATTTGCATGATTCATCCTGGCGAAACATAGTGTTGATGACGGCATCTCAGTTAAATAAACAGAATGCCTCGGCATTTATCAACAACATTCTGGGCGCTAATAGCTTGTGGGAGGCGTATCTTCATAGAGATGCACGCCTTGCGGCCGCGTGCCTCACTGAAGGGGCGCCGACAGACTCAAGTGTGATTGATCAGGTTTTAAATACATTGAATCAGGCAAGAAGTCTGGGTATTCAGCCGCTGACACGACACGTTGACAGGGCTCGAATGGACCTCCTAATTGCCCAAGAGCGTTTCCATGATCTGGTAGCATTGACCCAAAATACAGAGGTTTGGTGGGAAACACGATTGGAGATTGTGAGTACAATGCTGGAGATAGGCCGTAAGGATGAAGTTGCTGAGGCATTGCAAGGAATGGCGCGAGACAAACGACTTCATAGAAAGATGCGTCGCGAGGCGGCAGAGAGGTTGGAGGAAATTGGGCGAATTAGTGAAGCGATTGAGGCGTGGTCTATACTGGAGAATGATCCCGAAGTTGGAAAAGGAATACAGCGTATAGCGCGGAAAAGGTTGAGGCGATTGAGATGAATCTACGCCAGAAAGCCAAAAAGTTGAAAAGTCAAGGGCAGCTGGAGGAGGCAGCCAAAGTATGGCTGCAATTGGCGCGTGATAAGAGGGCAAAACCAACAGCGCGTCGAGATGCGGGAAAAGCGCTTGGGCGATTGGGATGGAAGGACGAGGCTTTTGAGGTTCTATTGAATCTAGCGCAAGATACTACGATGCATCCTGGGTTTCGTAGGGCAACAGCCGAGAGGTTGGGGCGGCTGGGTTGTGAAGGTGAAGCAGTCGAAGTCTTGCT
>DAOTUC010000346.1:0-4728 GCA_034437315.1 Anaerolineae bacterium | reverse complement strand
GGTGGTCGACGTGAGAAGCTTCTCCCACGGCTTCGCCTTTACGCTGGATGACGGCGGCGGGCAAATCGAGTTGCTGATGTGGCACAACGTCTACGACGATTGTTGGGACGCTGGCAAGATCAACCTGGGCGCGATGGTGCGCGCCGCCGGCGAGATCGGTCAGTATGAGGGCGCGCTGCAAATCGAGCCGGATTTCGGCGGCGACGTGAAGGTCAGCGCCCCAGCCGCCCCGGCCCCGCCCCGGCGCGAGATTGGATCACTCTCCGGTGGTGACGAGGGGCAGCGCGTGACCATCGAAGGCGTCGTTATTCGCGTGGAAGGCCGGGACAGTTGGGCCAAGATCTTCATCGGAGACGAGACTGGGGAGATCGCAATCTTTATGTATCGCAACGTGCTCGACCGCGTTCCCCAAAATACCGCCCTGGGCGCGCCGGGCAGCCGCGTGCGCGTCGTCGGGCCGGTGTCGGTATACCGGGGAAATCTGGAGATCGCGCCGGCGCTGCCCTGCGACGTGACGGTCCTGCAAAACTGACGCATCGCCCAACCTGGAGAGGCTAGATGCCCATCATCCTGTCGCTGCTCTACGCCGTCGCTGGCGCGCTCGTGGCCTCGGTCCTGTCGCTGATACCGGCGTTGCACATCTACAACGTCGCCGGGCTCGTCATCCTGGCCTCCGGCGCGCTGGACGATGGCATAGGGATGCCGCCGGAGGGAATGGCGATGTTCTTTCTGGGCCTGATCACCGGTTACGCGACGCTGAACACCATCCCCAGCATCTTCCTCTCCGCTCCCGACGATTCGACCCTCTTCGTCGTCCTGCCAGGCCAGAAGTATCTCCTCCAAAGCCGGGGGTACGAGGCGGTCGTGCTGACCGGCGTCGGCGGGTTGGGCGGGATCGGCGCGCTGGCGTTGCTGACGCCGGTCGCCTCGACCCTCTTCCCGACCCTGCGCGCTATTCTCCAGCCCCACCTGCACTGGATTTTGTGGACCGTCATCGCCTATATGCTCATCTCCGAATGGCCCAAGGGCTCCGACCGGGCGCCGGCCGGCCTGCGTCGCTGGTGGGATGGCTGGAAGAGCCTCACCGCCGGACTGATCACGTTCGCCCTCTCGGGATTGCTGGGCTTCATCCTGCTCTACCGCAGCCTGGTCCCGGTGACGATGGCCTACCAGAACCTGCTCCCGGCCTTCGTCGGCCTCTTCGCCGCGCCGTGGATACTGCAGAATATCCTGTCGAGGGTCGAGTTGCCCGAACAGCACATCGCCCGGTCGGTGGACGCGACGCCGTGGCTTTTCCTGCGGGGGACGTTCGCCGGCGTGATGGGCGGGCTGTTCGCCGCCTTCTTCCCGGTGGTGACCGGCGGCGTCGGTGGGTTGATCGCCGGGCACGCCACCGCCCAACGGGACGACCGGCTATTCCTCATCTCGCAGGGCGCATCGAAGATTGTCTATTACGTGGGCGGCTTTCTCCTCTTCTTTACGCCCGGCCTGCACCTGACGCGGGGGGGCATGGCGTGGATGTTGAGCAGCGTCTGGTCGACTCACACCCCACAGACCTACTACACCGCGACGGCGGCAGTCGTCCTCACCGGCGCGCTTTCCTTCTTCTTGCTCCTGCTGATGACGCGGCTGACGATTAAGTTGATCGCCCGGATGCACTATCGCTGGGTCAGCCTGGGCGCGTTGTGTGTACTGCTCGCCGTCGTCGTTGGGATAACCGGATGGGGCGGCTTGCTCATCTGCGCTGTCGCGACCGGCATCGGCCTGATCCCCGTGCTGTGGGGCTCCCGCCGGATGAATTGTATGGGCGTGCTGCTGCTGCCCATCGCGTTGAACATGGTGGGATGGGGTGGGACAATCGCCGGGTGGCTGGGGCTGCTTCAATGAGCGGGGCGCAAGGATTGAGTACTACTTGCTTCGGCAGCAAATATGGGGTTTTACGCTAAAATCGACTTTTCGTAACTACTCAGCATACGTGTGCAGAGCAGATCACAATCCGCGCCGGCCCCGGATTGTGATCCGGTGGGCACAAGGTGAGCAGTTACGACTTTTCGCTCTATATTTAGCGTAACCCATTCCACGAGACGCGCCATCCATCGCTGGGCTGATGGGAGGGTTTGTTACTGGGAGGATACACTATGGTGGGACAGAGAATTTGGGCCGTGATTGAAAAAGAGTTCATCCAGACGCTCCGAGACCGGAGCACGCTATGGAAGAGGCCTTCATCTCGTTGATTCGAAAACAGTGACCCTCGAGGTGAATTTTGAGAAGCGCGCAATTCAGATGGGTAAAGTTAACAAATTTTAGCTTTTTTTACACCCGCATGTTACTGGAATGATTTACAATAGTAGGGAGTGCGATGAACGATACCTGAGTCTGTGTTAGAAATAAAATCTTGTGAAGGTTCCAAAAGGGATCGCCACGGCCCGGGGAACCGCCGCAAAAGGGCGAGAACTCCATCGTGTCGCCGGCGGACAACAGTCCGCCCTGGCACGGGGGATTTTTCGGAAAAGATTTGCGCCCATTTATCATAGAAACCACCAAGAAGGGAGTACACTCTGTGAGGCGCTTAAGAACTTTTACAGCCATTTTGATCGTTTGGCTGTTCTTTTTTTATAATATTGAGCGATTGAGCGCGCCGATTGATCTGACCGATGTCGCGTACACGTTCGTACCATTGGTCGCCGTGGCTTTCATTGGTGTTCCCTATCTGCGGAAGCGTCCCGTCTGGTTAACGCTGATGGGGTTTGTTTTGGCCTTTCTCGCGCTTAAGGGCTGGTTCAAGTCGAGCATCTGGGGCTCGTCGCTGCCATTGACGCTTATGGAGATTGTTTTCATCAGTGTGACCGGTCTGTTGGCTTATCAGGTGAACGAGCGGATCCATGAATTTGAAGAAGCGGTCGATCAAATTACAATCGGCAACGTGTGGAAAATAAACCCCTCTTCATCAGATCAGGCCGAGATGTACCAGGAATTAAGACGCGCCCGGCATTATAAGCGACCGTTATCCGTGATCTCCGTGGGCGTTGACGATGCATCTATTCAGGTGGCGTTGGACCGGATGGTGTTAGAAGCGCAGCAGGCGATGATGAAGCGCTACGTCTTATCCGATATTGGCAGGATATTGGGTGAACAGTTGGAGGATTACAACATCATCGCCCAGAAGGATGGGGGGTATTTGATTCTGCTGCCGGAAGTGGGGGCGGAGAGCCTGGCGGAGTTGACGGAACAGTTGCGCAGGATCATCGCGCATCGGGTGGGGGCTGACTTGCGAATTGGCGCCGCCTCTTTTCCCGAGGATGCGGTGACCTTCGAAGAACTGGTGAACAAGGCCAGCAAGGAGATGAAGCAGATCAGTTTGATCGAGCGTGATGTTATTTTTGAGCATTCCTTAGAATTAGAGAGAGAGAAGAACTGATGGAATTGGTGATTGTCAATTATTCGCCGAGGGTATACCCGCATCGACCAGCTTATCAAGTCGTCAAGCGCTTATTGGACGTGGTTTTATGTATTTTGGCGTTCCCATTTCTCGCGCCTGTTCTTATCGCCTGCGCGATAGCGATTAAACTTGATTCACCCGGCCCGGTCCTCTTTATTCAAGAGCGGATCGGCAAGGATGGACGGCCTTTCCGGATGTTCAAGTTCCGGACGATGAAGCACAACCTGGACGATAGTTTTCATCGCGCCTTTATGAAGGCTTTCGTCAAAGGGCAGATGGACGGGGGGCGCAATGGAACGGGGAAGAACGGCCAAGGAAGCGATCCGCCCGGCGCTTTCAAGCGCGCTTTCATTGAACCGCACGTTGATGGGAAGAAGAACGGCGCTCAAAAGACTTACAAGCCTTTTCAAGATTCACAGGTGACCTGGGTAGGGCGCTTCCTGCGGAAGACGAGTTTGGACGAACTGCCACAGGTATGGAACGTACTAAGAGGGGAGATGAGCCTGGTAGGGCCGCGGCCGAACGTCCCCTGGGAGGTCGAGGAGTACGAGCCCTGGCATTACGAGCGGTTGGAGGTTCTGCCCGGCATCACCGGCCTGGCGCAGGTCAAGGGACGGAGCAGCATCTCGTTTGACGAAATCACCGGCTACGACATCGAATACATCATGCAACAGAGCGTGGCGATGGATTTGAAGATTTTGTGGTGGACGGCTAGCGCGGTTTTCAGTGGGGCGGGGGCGGAATAGGAAGGCTGTATTCTATCCTTTAATTGGTTCGGCGAGCGCTGGCTTATTGTAGCCAGCGCTCTTTTTTTGCCAAAGAGAAAAACCCGCACACCAGACCAGGCGCGTTGATATTGCTGAGAAGCACAACGTGCATCGATTCGTATGACTGAGGTGCTATCCTATGCCTGACAGGCACAAGTAAATAAATATCGCCAGTGACACGCGCTGCAGGCGTATCTTCTCAATATCTTGGGGGGCGGGTGGTGTGTCCGCGTCATCTTGACGGCCTGGATGCCAGCAAGATGCTGCGGACACACCGCCCGCTCCATCAATTTACCCCCTTCGTGCAAGCGCTGCTGTGCATAATGGGGGCCCGAGGAAGGCCGCGCCTACTCTTTCTGCAACACCACCTCCACCTCTAGCGGTGAGGGATCGTCACCTACCAGGAGATGATCGCCGCCGGTCGGCAGATAGTCCGGTGCGCCGACGATGATGCTGTAGCGCTCGCCACGCGCCAACGGATCCGGCAACTCGAAGTAACCGTTGGCGTCGGCCTCCGCCCAG
>DAOTUC010000345.1:0-2222 GCA_034437315.1 Anaerolineae bacterium | reverse complement strand
TCGAGACGGTCAGCAGGCCGACGAGCACAAGTCCGAGCCCCCACTTGATTTCATACATTCTACTCACGGCATCCTCCTGAAATGAAGCGTGAAATCCCTATCCTGATCCAACACGGTCCGATAGGTGATCCATCCCGCTTCGACAGACGTTGGCGTCGGCGTTGCGTCCAAAAAAACACTGTCGCCCGGCATGCGAACCCGAACGCTCAATGGATGGCCGGCGGTTCCCGCTTGTTTCGGCACCCGCAGGGTGTACCAGCCCTCATCGCCGCGCCATTCTACCACATCTGTCGGGAGAGTCCAAGTGAACGAGCGGGTTTGGGACGCGGCGGTAGACAACAGGCCCAGCACGCCGAAGGAGGTCAACGGCGCTTCGTCCACGATGCGAACAGCAACCTCTCCGGTGTAATCCTCCTCTGACATGAGCGACGCGCCCGATATAGGGATCTGCGTCGCATCGACCAACCGGCTCTCCCGAGGAACGAAAACCCGCGCGTAATACCAATAGCAGCGATCCATCATGTCCTCGTAGATCTCCCCGTAATAGGAATCGTGCCGGCAGAAGACCTCGGCGCTGCTGGCGTGGGTGTAGGTCAGCGTCAGCGCGGACTGCGGCGGCGATTGGCGCAAATCGCAGCGATACACGATCTCCTTTTCAATGTATGGGTTGACCTTGTTATAGCCCATATTGGTATCGACCACCATCATAAAATCGCCCGCCGCCTCCGCCCGCAACGCCCCATCCCAATTTCGCTCAGCCAGCAACGCCGCCGCCTCCGGATGCTTCAGGTAGACCAGCAGATGCTTCTGCTCCAACATATTCAACGTCGCTTTGCCGAGCGCGACCCAATCCACGCGGCCGCTCTGTATTCGTTCCCATGTCGCCTGGGCGACCACACCCATGAAGGATTTCCGCTGCTTCCACCAATCCCCCAGGGCCTCATCGGCGCCATCACCACCCTCCGGCGCCCAGGCCTCCCGGATATACTGGATGATGCGCTCGCCATCGATGGGTTGATCCGCCCCCTCAATCGTCAACGGCCCGACAGCGCCGACGAAAGCCTGCACTGCTCGCTGATCCAGCGCGATCACGCCGTCTATCGACACGTCATAACCGGGCCGGTACAGCGCAATCGCCTGCTTGGCGGACATCGGGAAATCGGGCGACCAGTTGCTATCCCGGAAGACCCACAGATCGAGCCACATATACTGGCGCAATGGCTCCGGCGGGTCGGGGTACGGTTGGGAGAAATCATCCACGGCGTAACTGTCGCGGAAGGTCATCTGGGTCAATTCACCGGCCTCGATCTTGATCTCGCCGACGCCGCTGATGAATCCGCCGCCGGGCCGCAACTCGTCCTCGTTCAACGCCAGGACCAGGTAGGTGCGCGGCTCGTCCACCCCCAACAGCGACGGGGCGATGGTCGCCGCCGACAGGCCCGAACGCAGCAAGGGCAAGCCCTGGTCCAGCAACGCCGCCATCTCCGCCGCCGGGGGGGATAGCTGCGCCGTGTCCACCTGATCCCAGGCCGCCTGCGCTCGCTCGGCCGCCGCCAACGCCTGTTCCAACACGAACTCCTCCCGATCCAGCAGCCGGGCCACCTCCTCCATCGAAAAATCGCCGGAAGAAGCGTCTGGATCGCCCAAATCCGTCAGGGCCGGTTCCAGCGCCAGGCACGTGAGCGCCCCCGCCTCGGTCAGGCCGTCGCCCACGGCCAAAAGATGGGGCGCGGCCCCCAGCTCGCCGCCGATTCCAGGCAGCCAACCGAACAACGGCCCCAGCCGGGCGATGACGCCGGTCTGCCGGTAGAGGGTCGAGAAATCCTCCCGGACGCCGCGCATCAGCTCGCACCCGGCGACCGGATCGAGAGACTGCGGGTCGTCCACCAACGCCCGCACGTCGGACAGGTGTCCCAGGAGCGAAAGTCCCGCCCGCGTCACGCTCACGCCCCACCCCACGAGCGCGATCAGGCCCGCCAGGAGCAGGATCAGACCGGCCCACTTCAACCGGGCGTCCCGTTTGCCCTCACGCTTCTCGCCGTTTTCCGGCGGCGTCGATTCCCCGTCTCTCGTCATCTCGATTGCCACGCCTCCACGTTCCATACGCCATCGTCGTCCAATCTAATGATCGGTCGCCCAGCCCGCTGGGCCGCCTCCTCCGGCGACAGGTCGTGCAAATCCTCCGCAGGAAAGCCCGTTGCGCCTCCCATCACGCGAAGGAG
>DAOTUC010000344.1:0-1961 GCA_034437315.1 Anaerolineae bacterium | reverse complement strand
ACCACCTCCGGCAGCGAAGCCCGGTCGGCGACGACGACCGGCGCGCCGCAGGCCATCGCCTCCAGGGCCGGGAGGCCGAACCCCTCGTAGAACGATGGGGTGGTCAGGACGGCGGCGGCGTTGTACAGCGCCGGCAGGTCCTCATCGGGCGCGCCGTGGAGAAAGCGGACGTGCTCGCTCAGGCCCAGCGCTTCCACGCGCTCGAAGACTTCGTCGTAAAGCCAACCCTTGCCGCCGACGAGGACGAGGGGCGCTGCGGTCGTTCCATTGGCGCGCAACTTGGCGTAAGCCTGAAGCAGGCCGGGGAGATTTTTGCGTGGTTCCAGGGTGCCGACCGCCAGCAGGTAGCCGGGGCGCAAGTCGTAGCGCTGGATGATCTGCGCGGTCTGCGCTTCTGGCAGGGGACGAAAGGCGGCGTCGGCCGCCAGGTGGATCACGGTGATCTTGTCCGCCGGCGTTCCTAGCAGTTCGGTCAGATCGGATTGCGTGGCGTGGGAATCGGCCAGGATGTGATCGGCCCGCGCCACGGCCCACGCGATCTGCCCATTGTAGTAGCGGCGGCTCTCGTCCGTCTGGAATTGGGGATAATAGAGGAAGTTCAGGTCGTGTACGGTGATGACGGAGCGGCGATAACCGAAGGCCGGGGGGATGAAGTCGACGGTGTGCAGCAGGTCGAGCCGCAACCGCGCGATCTCAATGCCCAACGCCCAGCGCTCGAAACGATGATGGGAGGGGGTCCAGCAGGGGACGGGGGTGACATTGGCGCTTCCTGAGACCGGCGGGCGGCGCGCTTTGCGGCTGTACAGGACGTAATAGGCGGCGCCGACGTCCAGGGCAGGCAGCCTTTCCAGCAGGCGCAACACGTAATTGCGAATACCGCCCTGGGCGTAGTGCGCGATGCGAGCGTCGATACCAATGCGCATAGTGGACTCCTGGGGGGATTATAGCGCGCCTCGGTCGCGTGTCAATCGGACGACTCATCTGCTGCCAGCGTGATGCTGCCAGCATCTTGCTGGTGGCCCATCATTCACTTGGTAGAAGCGAGGTGATGGACATTGGAGCAAAAAACCGGCGACCTCGTCATCAAGGCCGCCGGTTTGGTTTGTCAGACAATTTTAGAAGTTGCGCATAACGAGCGGCAGGTAGATGCTGCGCAACATAAGCGGGGTGACCAGATTACGGCTCTCGCCGTACCACTCGACCAACGTTTCCACGCTCGTCTTGCCGAGATCCAACGTCCCCTGGTCAAAGGTTCCATAGGCCGTGATCGTCAGCGTCGTCGGTTCGCAGTAACTCAACACCGGCGTCCACACGATCACGTTGTTTTTCGGGAACAACAGGGTGCCATCTCCATTGCCGGGCAACAAAACAGTGCCCTCCTCAACGTCAAATTCCAAGTAAGGATCTACGGTGACGGTGAGTTGGACGGTGGTCGTGAGGGGATTGGAGATGGGGTAGTGTAGCACGATGGGATAGGTGAACGTGTAATCCCCCAATTGGGTGACCATTTTGGGCGTGTAGCCATCCGTCGTGGGCGTGACGACGCTCGCGGCTCGAATAGCCGTGGCGCTATCTTCGATATCTGGAGCGGCTGGAGCCTGCGCCAGGGTGACGCCTGCCAGTATGACCAGTAATGAGACTGCGGCGATTATCGTACTGATTAATATACGTGTTCCTTTTGACATGTCTCCTCCTTCTTGATTATCACATTTCCAATTCTTGGCCGTCGTACTCGGTCTCGGAGCGTGTCGTCGATAGGGTCATCCGTCCGCCACATCCCTTATTGCAAACGGGTTGTTCGATTGATCACCACCTCCTTCAATATATCGCCAGTTTGCCAAGGCTTTCTCGGCGTTGCGGCGACTTTGAATATCTCATTATAACACACTTTGCTATCTTCTCAACACGAAAATAGTTTTGATTTTCTCCCGTGTTCTCCAGCAGGTTGTCGGAGAGAAACA
>DAOTUC010000343.1:0-2100 GCA_034437315.1 Anaerolineae bacterium | reverse complement strand
TGGGTTTTCGGGGAATACATCGCCGATCCCCACGTCCTGAGCATCCCTGCCGACGTTGCGCCGGGCGATTACGTCCTCCTCGCCGGCCTCTACGACCCCGACGGCGCCCGGCTCACGACGCATGGGGAGGCGGGCGGCTCGCCATTGGCCATAATCACCATTCAGTCTCCATGACGCCGGAGAGACCTATGACGACGAAAACCATCCGCCGAACGCTACGATCCATCGCTCCCTTTGTCGCTCTGACCCTGGCGGTATTGCCGGCGGCGTGGCCCTACTTCGGAGAGGGCTTTCCCCGCACCAACGACGCGCTGCCCCACCTGTATCGCTCGTTAGCTCTGAGCCGTCTCGTTCGCCAAGGCGTCCTGTGGCCCCGCTGGTCGCCCGACCTGGTGCACGGCTATGGTTACCCGGTGTTCAATTTTATGCCTGCCCTATCCCATTATCTCGTCGTCATCTACCACTTCCTTGGCTTGCCACTGACCCTTGCCTACCGGGTGACCGTGACAACCCACTTTGTCCTGGCTGCGTGCTTTGCTTATCTCCTGGGGCGCGACCTCTTGGATCGCGAAAACTGCAACTCGACCGGGGCGCAGAGGGAAATATGCGGCTGGATCGCTGCGGTAGCCTACGTCTATAGCCCTTATTTCCTCTACGATACCCACGTCCGGGGCAGCCTGCAGGAAACCCAGGCGCTGGCCCTCCTGCCGCTTCTGTTCTTCGCATTGCGACGAGCGGCGCTGAGAGGCGGGCGCTGGGTCGCCATAAGCGCACTGACTTTCACCCTGTTCTTTCTCAGCCACATCGCCCTCGCCTTCCAATCCCTCATCCCCCTGGGTATTTTCCTGTTGGCGTTGGGATTCTTCCCCCGGCGGCGACAGCTGTCGAGACCCATCGTTGGTCTGGGATTAGGCGTCCTGCTCACGACTTTCTTCTGGCTGCCCGTCCTGACGGAAAGCGCATACATCCAAAGCGCCACAGCCATCGCCCGGGGATATCCCTTTGCCGAAAATTTCCTGACGATCCGAGAACTGTTTGCGTGGCCCCGTCTACCGGCCGACCCGGCGCTCGTCAATCCGCCGGTCGTGCGCCCGCTGCCCCAGATCGCGCTGGCGCTGGTCGCCCTCATCCTGCCATTTCGCTGGCGACGATTGACGCCCACCGCCCGACGACAGATAGGCCTATGGTTGAGCATCCTCGGCGTCTGCGCTATACTGATCACCCCGATCTCACGCTTCTTCTGGGACACGCTACCTTTGATTAAGTTGACCCAATTCCCCTGGCGATTGCTCGGCCCGGCGTCACTGTCCAGCGCCTGCCTGGTCGCGACTGCATTCGCCGACTGGCCCGCGTCGATCCGGCGAACGCTGGCGCTGATCTTGGCAACAGCAGCCATCTTGATCGGCGCCGTTCCCTGGCTCTACCCGCCGCGTGAAGCGGTTCCCGAATCACCTACACTGGCCCACGTGACAGCCTTCGAACGACCGCCGCTGTTTATCGGTACCACCACTCTGGGAGAATTTTTACCGATCTGGGTCGAACAACTCCCCGACACGACGGAACTACGGCAACAACTGATCTCGGACCCGTCCACCGACCGGCTAATCGCGGCGGAAGGGGTCGCCGTCCAGCAATCGACCGGCTCTCCGCTGGATGCCGCTTACGTGCTCCAGGCCGAGCGCCCGGCGACGCTGACCTATCGTCAGTTCTACTTTCCCGGCTGGCGGGCGGAACTGAATGGCGAAGCGATCTCCATTCGCCCCAGCCAACCGGAGGGCCTGCTGTTGATCGACGTGCCGGCCGGCGAGCATCACTTGCGCATCCACTTCGGCCTCACCCCTCCGCGCCTTCTGGGTTGGACGTTGACCGGCCTGGGTCTGTTGGGCCTCATCAGCCTGCTCATTTTCGGCCCCCGCTGGACAGGGCCAAGGCCTGGTCCATCTCTCGTGATCTCCAACACGACGACGTCCAGGATGCCCTTATCCCAATTGACCTTGTTGACCGGCGCGATTCTGGTCATCTGGCTCTTGTTCAGCGCCATCGACACACCGCTGCGCGCCGCCAACCTCACCCCGGAGGGCCTACGCCGCGTGCAAAACA
>DAOTUC010000342.1:0-2056 GCA_034437315.1 Anaerolineae bacterium | reverse complement strand
GGAAAAGAACGAATAATGAGGCATTTGTTTTTGCCAGCCAGCGCTTCGCTTTTTTCCACATTCGGTGTAGTCTCTTGTTGGTCAGTCGCTTAGCGTGACCTTTGACCAGCGCTTGTAAACCGCATAACTGGAACAGCGGATGTAGGGCGGAATGTTATTCCGCGTCCCTTGTGAATTGTGAAAAGATCATGCTGTGCTATGCTGCGGATTCCATAATGAGAATTGCTGCTTACATACCTAAACCTCCCGCAGATATGACGGTCGCGGTGTGGTTGTGACTATATGGCGCTATTCTGTATGACATTTAACTATTGACAAATTACATATAGTGTGGTATATTATTGGCGAGAGACGAGAAATGATGAGAGGAGGTGAGACAAGATGCCAGCAGGAGATGGAACTGGACCGAGTGGGATGGGCCCGATGACGGGTCGCGGCGCGGGTTATTGCGCCGGTTATGACGCGCCCGGTTACGCCAATTCAGCGCCCGGTCGTGGTTTGGGTATGGCCTGGGGTTGGGGAGGCGGCAGAGGCCAAGGGCGTGGTATGGCCTGGGGCGGTCGAGGCCGCCGGGCGCACGGTCGCGCTGGGGGACGTTTTGGTTATGCGCCTGTGTGGGGCGCTCCGCCCCCGGCGTATGGCCCTTATAGCGCGCCGCCGACTCCGGAGCAGGAGACCGAGTTCCTCAAGGCGCAGGCCAGGGCGTTGCAGGACGAACTGAACGCCATCAGCCAGCGCATCACGGAACTCGAACAGGATAAGTAACGGTTTTAAGTGAGGGCGGGGCGCCCGCGTGGTTCCCCGCCCGACAGATCAAGGAGATGTAAATGAAAATAGCTATTTCAGCAAATAGCGCAGGTTTGGACGCGCCGGCAAGCCCGGTCTTTGGACGTTGTCCTATTTATACCTTTGTAGATACCGATTCGATGGAAGCGGAGAGTGTCGAGAACCCGGCCATGAGCGCCGCCGGGGGGGCCGGCATCCAGGCCGCCCAGTTCATCGTCGAGCGCGGCGCGCAAGCGGTGCTCACCGGCAATGTGGGGCCGAATGCGTTTGACGTCTTCCAGGCGGCCGATGTGCCCGTCTACCTCTCTGGAGAGGGGACGGTGCGTGAGATGGTGGAAGCCTACAAGGCGGGCCAATTGCCCAACGCCGGCGGCGCGAACGTCCAGGCGCACGCCGGTATGGGCATGGGGCGAGGTCGCGGCATGGGTATGGGGATGGGACGTCGACGCAGCGCGTCTCCCTCCCAGGCCCAGACGCCGCAAGCCGAATCATCCGCCCCACGAGATGAGGAGGTCTCATCCCTCAAGGAGACGGTCGGCGATTTACGCCAGCAGTTGGCCCAGGTGATGGACCGGATTGATCAGTTGGATAACGTGGATGAGAACGTGGATGAGGAGGCTAAATGATGCGTATAGCGATTTCGGCCGATGACAGTAACGGGTTGGACAGCGTCGTCAGCCCGCATTTTGGGCGTTGTCCCTACTACGTTCTGGTCGATCTGGATGATCGAGAGGTGAGCGCGGTCGACGTGGTGGAGAACCCTTTCTACAGTCGCCACCAACCGGGGCAAGTGCCGGGCTTCATCGATCAGCAGGGAGTAGACGTGATGCTCGCCGGTGGGATGGGGCGACGGGCCATCGCCATTTTTCAGCAATATAACATCGAAGCGGTGACGGGCGCCGCCGGCTCTGTGCGTCACGCGCTGGAGCAATACCTGGGCGGGGCGTTGGAAGGCGCCGCGCCGTGTCGCGAGAGCGTCGAGCACGAACACGAGCACCACGAGGGTGAGGCTGCTGAGTACGAGGAAGACGCGGTCGGGCGCTTGCGAGAGGAAGCGCAGATGTTGCAACAGCAGTTGGATGAGGTGATGAGGCGTTTAGATAGGGCGCGTTGATCATCTCAATCGGGTGTGTTTCAAATACTGGGTCTACGCGGATTCGAGGGGTAGAAAGCGACAAATGTTGGGATCGCTTTAATTACTCCCCATATCTGGTTATAGAACATTGATACCCGCTAGATATAGAGGGTGCAGAAGGCTATTCGATTCATA
>DAOTUC010000341.1:0-1650 GCA_034437315.1 Anaerolineae bacterium | reverse complement strand
TCGCTCAGCCGTGGCGTGAGATCGCCGGTGAGGGAGATGGCGACGGGGAAGGGGGATTCGGTCGATGCGGGCAGGATGATTTCTTGCAACAGGCCGTGTTGATGGTTGGTATACCGCTCGGTTAACCCCTGGCGGGGATACGTCGCCTGATTTCTTTTGATCGACAAGGTGCGCGCGCCGGTCTGGCGTTGCCCTGGAAGCGAGACGCGCAGGCTCAAGCGCCAATCGGGTTGGTTGGATGTGCGCGGCGCGAGGTGGACGCCGTCGAGGTCGAAACCGACGCGCGCGCCCAGCGTCCGGTTAGGCGCCTGGTAACCGGACCATGCGCCCGGCGCGGGAGACGTCGCCCGCCACGTGATGTCGTATTCCCGACGCTCCAGGTCTTGTTGGATGTCGCGCCGCCAATCATCTGAGGGGGACAGTATGGCTGGCGGGGAAGCTTGAACGCTGGCGGTCGGTGGGGATGGGAGGGTGGTGGATGCTGGCGTGCGGGTCATCGGGAAGAGGCAGCAGGTCGGTAGCAGGATCAAGAGATAGAGACTGATCTGTAGGGTTGACCGCCAATGTTTTAGGGGCATAAGGATCTCCTGTAGGGTGTATCGATTTGTGTGCTAGCGCACGTCGGAGGCCGCATCAAACTAACGAGCGATGGTAGACCCGGTGCCGCTTGTATGGCGCGACCCCCAGGGCTTGCAGCTCTCTGATCATCCGTGTGTTGGTCTCCTGGACCTGGACCAATTCGCCAGATTGATAGCGGGGGCGTGGGATAATCGTGTTGTAGAGTTCGGCGTAGAGCAACGCATTCCCGCCCAACCCGCGGTACGTTTCTTTGATCGCGACGCCGTTGAAATTGAGCCGCCGGGTGCGTTGCAACTCGCGCCATACGTGATACCATCCTATGGGCCATAGTTTGCCCCGGCAGCGTTGGAGCGCCGGTGTGATGTCGGGATAGGCCAGCACAAACCCGACCAGTTCGTCCTCGTGTAGGAGCAAGGTGATGAGTGAGGGGTCCGCTATCGCGAGGATTTGCTCGCCGATGGCTTTCGCCTCCTGGTCGGTGATCGGCGTGTAGCCCTGCACCTCGACGAAGGACTCGTTATACACAGCGGTGACGCGAGGAATCCAGGCGCGCAGTTCATCCTTGTTCTGCAAGTGCACGCTTTTCAAATGGCGTCTTCGTTTGACTTTTTCCGCTACGCGCAGGAAGCGCTCCGGCACGCTTATTTCCCGGTCAATGTAAGATGAGATAAAGTCGAACTGCTTTTCAAACCCGGCGTCCCGCAGGAGGTCATCGTAATACGGATAGTTGTAGGGAATGCCCATCGCTGGTGGATGTTCGAATCCCTCCAGGAGCACACCCTGGCCGTCCAGGGCCATGAATCCCTTGGGACCCCACATCCGGGTCAAGCCCCGATCCCGCGCCCATTCGAAGGCGGCGTCGAAGAGCAGGCGGGAGACGCGCCGGTCGTTTACTGCGTCAAAGTGATAGAAGAAAGCAGTGGCGTGGTCGTGATGGGCGTTGTGACGGGTGTTGTCCAGCACGGCGATTCGACCGACGACCTCTCGACCATCAAGGGCCAGGAAGAAAGCGGCTTTGGAATGCTGGTAAAAGGGATGACGTTGGGGGTCGAGTTGGGCCCGCACGTCGTC
>DAOTUC010000340.1:0-7796 GCA_034437315.1 Anaerolineae bacterium | reverse complement strand
GCGAGAGGTCGCCGACTTCTTCTAACTTGTGGGCGTCGGTCGCCAGGGCGAGTTTGACGCCCTCGACCAGGCACATCTCGACGAAGCGCGGGTCCGGCTCGTTCCAGTGGAAGTTGATCTCCGTCGCGGCGCCGCTCTGGGCCAGCCACCGGGCGACTGTCTGGTGGAGGTGGGGCGGGCGCTTGAATTTGGCGTGATACAGGAAGCGAAAGGGATGGGCCAACACGTCGATCGGTTGGGCCAGCAAGCGCGCCGTCTCCCGCAAGAACAATTTCTCCGCCTGGGCCTGGGTCGCGCGCTCCCGGTCGAAATCGTGGATCCGGTGGATCGAACCAATGAGCAGGTCCCAGCCGTCGCGGTCGGCTTCCGCCAGGAGCAGGCCGCCGTCCGCCCGCAGGTCCAGTTCCAACCCCAGGCGCACGAAGCCCCCGTACTCCTGGCGCAATTCTTCGGCGAAGGTCCGATAATCCGGCATACGTCCCCGGCCCGAGGCCCACGCGCGTTGGACCATCGCGTCGTCGGTCTTCCAGGCCCAACTCCAGGCCTCGTCCTCATCGAAATAGAGTTGGAAGCTATGCTCGACCAGGCACAGCCCGCCCAATCCCGCCTTGCGCGAGATTTTTATATTGCGCCGGGCCGAGACGTCAGTCGCGCAGTAGGCGTACTCAGTGTGACAGTGGGTGTCGGTGAGTTGGTATGTCGGTGTGTTGATAGCTGGTATCCTTGTACATTGGTAACCTGAAACTTGCATACTTGCAACTTGCATACTTGCATACTTGCATACTTGCTACTTGTATTTTGCAACTTGCTGGGCGGATTATAACAAACCCCAGTCGCTTTGTCCAATGATGGAAATATGTTAAAATGGTATCTTCTCAAAAAGTAGGGGAGAAATGTTCGTAGTAACGGCTTTAGCCGTCAAAATGACCGCTGAAGCGGTTACTACAAACTATTCCCCGAAAATGTACGTTCGCTATGGCGTGCCGCCGGGACGGCGGCGTTCCCAATACCAGTTTCCCGACTTACCAACTTATGGAGTGTAGATTGGCGCAAGAAAACATCATCGTGCGCGGCGCGCGCGAGCATAATTTGAAGAATATCACGGTGGAGATTCCGCGAGATAAGATGGTCGTCGTCACCGGCATCTCCGGTTCGGGCAAGTCGTCGTTGGCCTTCGATACCATTTACGCCGAGGGACGGCGCCGTTACGTGGAGAGCCTCTCGGCCTACGCCCGGCAGTTCCTGGGACAGATGGATAAGCCGGACGTGGACCAGATCGAGGGGTTATCGCCCGCTATCTCCATCGACCAGCGAGGCGCGTCTCATAATCCCCGTTCGACGGTCGGGACGGTGACCGAGATTTACGATTATCTGCGTCTGTTGTACGCCCGGGTCGGGACGCCGCATTGTCCGCAGTGCGGGCGCGAGGTGAGCAAGCAGACGTCCCAACAGATCGTGGACGCGGTGCTGGCGATGTCGGCCGGCAGTCGTTTCCAGGTGTTGGCGCCGTTGGTCAAAGCGCGCAAGGGCCATCATCGGGCCATCTTCGATGACGTGCGCAAGGCGGGTTTCGTGCGCGTGCGGGTCGATGGCGCGGTGCGAGACGTGGACGAGGAGATCGAGCTCGATCGCTACAAGATGCACACCATCGAGGCGGTGGTCGACCGGCTGGTCATTCCCGAGCGCCTGGAGGATAAGGAAAACGGATTTCGAGCGCGGCTCGCCGATTCGATTGAGGCGGCGCTCAAGTTGGGCGATGGGGTGGTGATCATCAACGACGTCACGACCGATTCCTCTATTGACATCCTGTACTCGGAGCACCTGGCCTGCCCGATCTGTGGCGTCAGCCTGCCGGAGATTGAGCCGCGGACGTTCTCCTTCAACCGTCCCCAGGGCGCGTGCCCGGTGTGCCAGGGGCTGGGGACGCGGTTGGAGATGGACCCCAAGCTGGTGGTCCCTAACCCGGATCAGTCGATCCAGGAGGGCGCGGTCGCGGCCTGGAACATCCAGGACCGGGAGAGTTACCGGTGGCAGACGCTCAAAGCGGTGTGCGAGCATTACGGTATTCCTCTCGACGCGCCCTGGCGGACGTTGAACCGGGCGCAACAACACATCATCCTGTACGGCAGCGGCGACGAGCGCATTCGCGTACGATACAACAAACGCGGTGGGTACCGCAGTGATGTCCAAGCGGAGGTGGTCGGCGTTCGTTTCGAGGGGGTGATCCCCAATCTGCAACGCCGATACGAGGGGACCAGTTCCGACTACATCCGGGGCAAGATCGAGGAATTCATGACCAACCGGCCATGCCCGGCCTGCGATGGCGCGCGGTTGCGACCGGAGGCCTTGGCGGTGACGGTGTGGGGAGAATCGATCAGCGCCGTCACCGTTTGGACGATTAGCCGGCTGCTGGCCTGGGTCGACGCGCTGTCGGGCCGCCGTTTTGCCCATTCGACTGCCGCCGCGGCCGATGCCGCGGCTGATGCCGATGCGCTCCCGGCCGATTCTCCGCTCACGCAGCAGGAATGGCTCATCGCCCGGCGCATTCTCAAGGAGGTGCACGACCGCTTGCGCTTTTTGACCAACGTGGGCTTGGATTACCTGACGTTGGACCGGCAGGCGAGCACGTTAGCCGGCGGCGAGGCGCAGCGCATCCGGCTGGCGACGCAGATCGGTTCCCAGTTGATGGGCGTGCTGTACGTGCTCGACGAACCCAGCATCGGCCTGCACCAGCGGGATAACGCCCGTCTGATTCGCACGCTGGAGGAGATGCGCGATCTGGGCAACACGCTCCTGGTGGTCGAGCACGACGAGGCCACGATCCGCCGCGCCGATTGGATCATCGACCTGGGGCCCGGCGCCGGCGAACACGGCGGCGAGGTGGTCGTCTCGGGGATGCTCCCGGAGGTGCTGGCTTGCCAGGAGAGTTTGACCGGAGCGTACCTTTCGGGGCGGCGCTCGATCCCAGCGCCGGCGCAACGACGCGAGGGGAATGGGGGGGAGCTAATCGTCCGGGGAGCGCGGGAGCATAACCTCAAGGGGATCGACGTGCACATCCCGCTGGGGAAGTTCGTGTGTATCACCGGGGTCTCCGGTTCCGGTAAATCCACGCTATTGATCGACGTGCTGTACCGGCGGATGGCCCAGATCCTGCACGGTTCCCGCGATCCGGCCGGCGCGCTCGACGCTATCGAGGGGAGCGAGGCCATCGACAAGATCATCAACATCGACCAGTCGCCCATCGGGCGCACGCCGCGCTCCAATCCGGGGACCTATACCAACGTGTTCACCCCGATCCGCGAGCTGTTCGCCGAATTGCCCGAATCGAAGATCCGGGGGTACAAGAAAGGCCGTTTCTCCTTCAACGTCAAGGGTGGGCGGTGCGAGGCCTGCCAGGGGCACGGCACGTTGCAGATCGAGATGCAGTTTCTGCCCGACGTCTACGTGCCCTGCGACGTTTGCCACGGGCGGCGCTACAACCGGGAGACGCTTCTGGTCCGCTACAAGGGGAAGACGATCTCGGAGGTGCTCGATATGACGGTCAGCGAGGCGGCGGAATTTTTCGCCAACATTCCGAAAATTCAGAACAAACTCGAGACGCTTTCCGACGTGGGGTTGGGCTACATCCGGTTGGGACAGCCTGCGCCGACGCTCTCCGGTGGGGAGGCGCAGCGTATCAAGCTCTCGCGCGAATTGAGCAAGCGGGCGACCGGTCAGACGTTGTACGTGCTGGACGAGCCCAGTGTGGGACTGCACGCCGCCGACGTGGATAAGTTGATCGCCGTGCTCAACCGGCTGGTGGATGCGGGCAACACGGTTGTCATCATTGAGCACCAGCCGGACATCATCAAAGTGGCCGATTGGATCATCGACCTGGGGCCGGAGGGCGGCGACGGCGGCGGCGAGATCGTGGCGCAGGGCGCGCCGGAACAGATCGCCCAGGTAGCGGAGAGTTACACCGGTCAGTTCCTGCGCGAATTGCTCGGCATGTAGCTCGGTGGGAGGCTGGCGCTCCCCGTGCGCGGGTCGCGTCGGATCACGCTACGTGGCGTCGATCTCTTGTAACCAGGCTTGCACACGCCGCATGCCCTCTTCAAAATCGACCTGGGGCTCGTATCCCAGCTCTCGGCGGGCTTTTTCGATGGGAAAGCCCTGATCGGTGCTGAACAGATCGGCTGTCATACGGGTCAGCAGGGGGCGCGACGTGATCCGCAGCGCGCCGTAGATTTTCTCCATCCCCCAACCGAGCAGGTAGGCCAGTCGATGGGGGATTGTGACGCGCGGGCTGGGCGCGCCGACGATCTCCGCTAACCGATCCACGTACTGCCGCCAGGTGACGGCGGAACCGTCGCAAGCGTTGTACGCTTGTCCCACGCTTGCATCGCTGTCGGCGGCGCGGAGCATCAGGTCGACGACGTTGCTCACGTAGGCCAGCCCGGCCGGTTTTTCGCCGCTCCCGATGTGGATCATGCCCCCTTCCTTGAGCAGGTCCACGATCTCCATCACGAACGTGGTCGAGCGTGGCCCGTAGATGTTGACCGGGCGGACGACGGTGATCGGCAGGCCGTGCTGTCGGTGGTAATCCCAGACGATTTGTTCCCCTTCGATCTTGGTGTCGCCGTAGGGCCAGCCTCGCGGGCGGAAGGGGGCGGACTCGTCAGCTGGATAATCGGGGTGCCCGTAGACGTCGGTGGTGCTCACGTGGATGACTTTGTCGACGTTGGACTCCAGGGCCGCCGCCAGCAAGTTATCGACGCCGGTCACGTTGGCCGCGCGAAAAGCTTCCCACGTCCCCCAATCGGCGGCGAGGGCGGCGCAGTGGTAGACGCGCTCGATCGATTGGAGCGCGGTCTCCAGGGATGGGCGGTCGCTCAAGTCGCCGTGGACCAACTCGACGCCCAGACTTTCCAGATGATCAGTTTGACTGGTGGGACGCGTCAATACGCGCACACGCTCGCCGCGCGCGATCAACGCCTCCACCAGGTGGCTTCCCAGGAAGCCGCTTCCTCCTGTAACTAGATGATGCATGTCAAATCTTCCTTTCGTAACTATTGCTTGGCTTGTTCATACGGGGCCATAGACCTGGCAGTTCTGGATTAACGGTATTGGGGTTAAGGACCTTCCGTTGGGTGCGCCGCCTCGATCTCCTGCAGAAGCTCTTGGATTTCGTCGTAGACGATTTCTCCCTCCACGGTAGCCAGGGCGGCGGCTTCCTCCAGGAGGGCGGTGGCGCGCTCGTGGTAGTTTTGCCGATAGGTGATCCAGGCCAGGGTGTGGAGATAGCGGGCGCGTTCCAGGTCGGTCGGGGCCCGGTCGACCGCCTGTTGGGCCAGTTGCTGGGCCTCGAACATCCGTTGGGGGGTGTGTTGGGCGTAGAGCCAGGCGCGCCCGTTGAGGGCGACCGGATCGAAGGGCGCGGCGCTCATCGCGTGGCTCAGGTTGACCTGCATCGCTTCCAGGTCGCCCAAATCGGATTGGGCGAAGGCTTTCCCGATATGGGCGCGGATGTCGTGGGGGGCCAGCGTGAGGGCGGCGTCGTATGCGGCGATGGCGGACGCCGGACGGCCGCTTTCGCGGAGCGCGTGGCCCAGGTGGATGTATTTGAATGGGTCGGCGTCTCCGTGGGCTGTGTCGATCGCGATGGCCTGCCGCAGGAGGTCAATGGCCGGGGCGTGTGCTCCACGATGGTAGAAGAGGTAGCCCTGCCAGGTGTAGGCGTCGGCCAGATCTGGGTTGAAGGTGATCGCCTGTTCGAGGTCGTCCATAGCGGCGCTCCATTCTTTGAGGTAGAAGCGGGCCTGCGCACGTCCCAGGTAGGCGCGAGGCAAGGTGTCATTGAGCGCCAGGGCGGCGTCGAAATCGTCGCGGGCCGCCTCGTAAATCGCCTGGGCCAGGTAGACGTAGCCTCTTTCGATGCGCGGATACGGGTTCTGCGGTTCGTCGGCTATCGCCTGGTCGAGATCGGTCGGCGGCGACTTGGGCGTCGGGGAGGGCGGCGGCGTGGGCGTGGGCGGTTCCGTGGCGGTCGGTGAGGGGATGGGGGTCGGCGTGGCGGTCGGCGTGGGCGTAGGCGAGAGATAGGGGGTCGGTGGGAGCGGTGTGGATGTGGGGGTGAGCGCCCGGTGCGCAATCAGGGAGGCATTTCGCACGATGACGCCGCCGGTAAAGCCGCCGACGATGGCGATGATCAATCCCATAATCAAGGTGATGATTTTTTGCGAGCGCGTCAGTTTCATTGTGAAGTCTCCTGTGTGAGTTGCAAGTGTGCAAGTGTGCAAGCTGTAAAGGTTTTCCAAGTATAGAACAAGGTGGGCACAAGCGCAAATTTTCAATCAAGTGGATGAGGGGACAATGGAGCGCCCTACGTGATTTTGACACAGAAGCATTGTCGGTTTATACTTTTATAAAGTCGGTTTTGGCTACCCGACACGTTCACTCCTTTCTTAACTCCCCGCAGGCCTACGGGAGGTTGAGGGAGTTGGAAACCGGTTTAAAAAATCGGACACAGACCACTGAAGTCTAATGCGCCATTGCCGAATCTTCGTAAAGGTGTGTTGCTGAATACAGGGCGGGGTATGGATCTGACGGGGCGGATATGCGACAAGGCGCGAGATCTGGGCTTTGACCTGGCGGGTGTGACGTCGGCCTATCCCGTTCCCGGTTTGGAGGCCTACCAGGCGTGGATTGAGCGCGGCTTTCACGCCGAGATGGGTTACATGGCCCGACCCGATCGCGCGGCGCGGCGCGCGGACCCCGACCTGATTCTGCCTGACGTTCGGTCGTTCGTTTGCGTGGGGTTGAACTATTACCCTGGGGAGGGGCCGGAGGCGCTGCTGTGCGACCCGGCCCGCGGGCGAATCTCCAACTATGCCTGGGGCGTCGATTATCACGCGCTGGTGTCGCCCCGCCTGGAGGCGCTGTCCGACTTCATCGTCGCGGAGGCGGACCGGTTGGGCAAAGGGCCGGCGACTGCCCGCGCCTACGTGGACACGGGGCCGGTGCTCGAACGGGCCTACGCGGCTCGGGCCGGCCTGGGCTTTATGGGGAAGAATACCAGTTTAATTCATCCCAGGAGAGGCGCGACGTTTTTCCTGGGCGAGATTCTCTTGGACGTCGCTTTGCAACCCTCGGGCGGGACCGTGGACGTCGATTGCGGCGTGTGCCAGCGCTGCCTGGACGCCTGCCCGACGGGCGCGCTGGCGGCGCCCCGCCTGCTGGACGCCCGGCGCTGTATTTCCTACCTGACCATTGAGCATAAAGGCCCTATTCCGGCGTCACTGCGGCCGTTGATGGGAAATTGGATCTATGGCTGCGACGTCTGCCTGTCGGTCTGCCCGTGGCAGCGTTTCTCCCGGATGACGGCGGTGGATGTGTTCCGGGCGGACAGCGTGGAGCGGGTCGCGCCGCGCCTCCTGGACGTGATGGGGCTGGACGAGGAGGGGTTTCGGCATCGTTACGCGGGGACGCCTATCCGGCGCATCGGGCGGGCGCGCCTGTTGCGCAATGTAGCTGTGGCCCTGGGAAATTGGGGCGATGAGGCGGCTGTCGGCGCGCTTGCCGCGGCGCTGACCGATGCGGAACCGTTGGCGCGGGGGCACGCGGCCTGGGCCCTGGGGCGCATCGGTGGGCGCATAGCGCGCCGGGCGCTGCGGGACGCGCTCATAGAGGAAACTGACGGTTACGTCCGACGGGAGATAGCCGCGGCGCGCACCACGGCGGCGGAAATCTAGGCTGCTCAACCGATTCGTAACGAAATCGTAACCCAAACATCGTGAGTTCTAGGGTAGGATGGACTT
>DAOTUC010000339.1:0-40701 GCA_034437315.1 Anaerolineae bacterium | reverse complement strand
ATGACTTCTCGCATCACGTCAAACGCCAGCGTATCCTCGTTCACGACGCAGCCCCGGGCCACGTGTTTGATCAGCCCGATGATCTCGTCGTCGATGACGGCGATCTCGAAACCGCCCGCCATGCCGCTGTCGCTCGCGCCCACGCCGGAGAGGATGTCGGCCCCGGCGAGGGCCGGGACGAGGGCGTTGGTCAAACGCTCGTAGGCGAACTGGGCGTCCAGCCGTTTGGAACTGGTCGAAAAGCCGTAGGAATCACACGCCAATCCCAGCCGGTGGGCCAGTTGGGCGGCGTAGGCCCCGGTCATGCCTACCTCCGGCCCGCCCCATGATGAGACCGCCGTGCGCAAGTCGATGGGGTTGATGCGCGAGCTGTATCCCACCGGCGCGCCGGGGCGCGCGGCGGCGGCGATCACCAGGCTGGACAGGGCTTCGGCGTGCTGCTGGGCCAGCGCCCCCGCCATCGTGATCGGGCCGGTGGCGCCGAGCGAGGGCGCGGGAAGCGGGTAAAAGGGGCTCCCGGATTCGACGACGGCGATGATGGAAGCGGCGATGTCTGCGCTGAAGGTCAAGGGACTGACGGGGGAGACGCTGATCATCATTGTCGGGCGCTCCCAGTAGGCCTCCATCCCGCCGCAACAAGCGGCAGCCATCTGGACGACGTACGCCACGTGCTCAGGCTTATCGACGGCCGCCGAGGAGACCGGCTTGCGGGTATTGCGCAATGCGGCCGCCGTGGATGCGATGGTCAATAATTCCGAGGGCACATCCTGCGGGCCGAACAGGGGGACTATGACGTCCACGTGGGGCAAGGCATCGAGCAGGCGCGTCATATCGGCGACGTCTTGCAGCGTGGCCGGGCGGCGCTGCTCGCTCTCCAGATCGTAGGCGAATGGCGGGCCCCCGCCGTTGTGGAAACGGATCGCGCCGTCGCCGAAGGCAAAAGCGAGCTCGCCGTCCCGGTCGAACACCTCGCGATGGGACGTGAGATCGTCAAGGGCGCGGCTCACTACGTCGGCGGGAATGTGGGTGCGGCCGTTCTCGATCCGGCAGCCTAACCCATGCAGCATTTCCCGCGCCTCTTCGTGGTCCAGAGCGATGCCGACCTCGTCAAGCAGCCGATAAGCCACGGCCTCAATCTCAGCCAGCGCGCGGTCGGCGTCATCATCGGTCAAAAAACGCAGAAGTTGTAGCCTGTTACTTTCCATAGAGGGATATGTACCTATCTAGCTAGCGTTTTCCACTTAAATGAGGAGGAGAGGATATGTAAAACGGGCAGGAGTAGAGTCCCTAATATCATAATAATAGGGGAATTCACGCTCGGAGGCAACGCTCAAAAGAGGTATTTTAGATAACCAGAATGTGCTATCTTGTCATACCACAAAAGTGTAATACGTATAAAGGGGACGGCCCTATTGAAGGGAGGCCAAACCCTCCCGCAGCGCGTAGAGGGTGGCCTGCGTGCGGTTAGCGACGTGGAGCTTCTCGAGGATGTTGCTGACGTGCTTGCGCACTGTCCAATCGCTGATCACCAGTTCATCGGCGATCTCCTGGTTGGTCAGTCCGCGAGCGACCAGCTTGAGCACCGTCACCTCCCGTTCTGTGAGCGAATGCTCGGGAGAGGCGGCGCGCGGATAACGAACGTCCGACGGCGGCTCTTGAATTTCGCCAATGACCTTGAGGGCGATGGAGGGTTGAAGGGACGCCTTGCCGGCGTGAACGTCGTAGATGGCCTGAAGTAATTGAGCCGGCGAGGTATCCTTGAGCAAATAGCCAAGCGCTCCGGCCTTGATGGCCGGGAAAACTTGGTGCTTTTCCGCGAAGCTGGTGAGCACTAGAATCTTCGCCTCCGGCATATCTTGCTTGATCTCGCGGATCGCGTCTATCCCTCCTTTCCGAGGCATAATCAGATCCATCAAGATTACATCGGGGTTCAGACTACGCGCTTTCACAACAGCCTCGACACCGTCGCTGGCCTCGCCCACGAGCACGAGCCCATCCTCACTGCCGATCAACGTTCGCAATCCCTCACGAACGACGGCATGGTCGTCCACTATTAGAACGCGCACCGTCTCCATCAAATTCTTCTCCAGTCTCTCAAGAAAAGTTCACCGCGCGATCCTCACACGAATCAGGGCGCCGCTGCCGGGCTGCGAACGGATCTCAATTGAGCCGCCCAACTCTCCCGCCCGATGACGCATATTCGCCAGGCCCATCCCGCCATCGACGTCGACCGCGCCGACGTCGAAACCCTGACCATCGTCTTCCACTTCCAACACGATCTGCTCGTTCCTGGTGCTGATCCGCACCACGACGTTGTTCGCCTGGGCGTGCTTCAGGGCGTTGTTCAACGCTTCCTGCGCGATGCGATAAAGTCCTTCCTCAATGGCGTGCGGCAGTTCAACGATCTCGTCGGTCAGCAGACGGGCGCTGATCCCGGCCCGTTTCTCGACCGCATCCAGGCGCTGATGGAGCGCCCCCAGCAATCCCTCCTCCTCCAAGACGGGCGGGCGCAGCTCGTGGATCAAGAGGCGCATCTCTTTGAGCCCCTGTTGATTGATCTCGCCGATCCGCGTCAGGTATTCGTCAATGTGCGCCTCGCCCCCGTTGCGGATTGAGCGACGCCACCCCTCGGTCAGAAGCACCACGCTGTACATCGACTGGGTGACCGAATCGTGCAGTTCGCGCGCCAGCCGGGTTCGCTCCTCCAAGACGGCCAACTCCTGACTGCGATCGTACAACTGCGCGTTTTCGATAGCCACCGCTATCTGATCCCCCAGGCTCTGAATGACCAGGAGATCCTGTTCGGTGAAGGCGTCAACCTCGACGCTCTGGACGTCGAGCGTGCCGATGAGCGCGTCGCCCAAACGCAGCGGCGCGACGAGCTCCGATTCGATATCGGGCAAATACTGATCGGCCAGATAACAGGTGTCGGCCTTCACGTTGTTGACGAGGATCGCTTGCCTACTCCGGATCGCCTTGCTGTTGATGCTGCTCTCATCGACGCCGATGTGGTGATGCTCGGGAACCGTCTGGCTGGTGCTGGCGCGCAGCGTCAGGCGGCTGCCATCCTCTGTCAGCAAGAAAACGTGGACGTGATAGTAGTGGAAAGCGTCCCGAATCAGTTCCACGACCTGGGTGAGCAAATCGTCAATGTCGAGAATGGAGGTCAACTCGCGACTCACCTGAGCGCTGGTCTCCAACTGGACCGCGCGTCGTTCCAGGGTTTCGTTCGCCTTGCGGAGCGCCCGCGTCCGTTCCGTCACCCGCTCCTCCAAGTTGTTGATCAGGTCCTGCAATTGGGCGGTCATACTGTTGAAAGCCTGGGCCAGGATGCCGATCTCGTCGTGGCGGGCGGTGTTCGCCCGGCGGTCGAGGTTGCCATCCGCGATGTCGGTCGCCGTCTCCGCCAGATTGGCGAGGGGGGCGGCGATGGTGCGGGTCACAAACAGGGCCAGGGCGGAGGCGAGACATACGGCTCCGGCGCCGACGGCCAGGTTAATGGCGATAATGTCTCGTATAGCGTATAAACCCTCGGATAGGTCTTGTTCCGTCACAAGCACGATGCCCCATTCTGGAAAGCGACGATAGGCGCCCAGCACCACGACGCCCCGATAATCTCTGTATAGGCCAGTCGCGCTCATCTGATTGCCCAAGGTCTCACCGATTCCCGGCGCGTGGGCCGGAAAGCCATCGGCGGTCGGCGGCGGAAATCTACCCTTCGCCAAAATGACGCCAGCTTCGTTGACCAGATAGGCCTTACCCGTCTCGCCGAGGCCGGTGCGCTCGCCCAAAATATCTTTCAAGGCTTCCAGCGGCGCATGTGCGGCGATGATGCCCAGAGGACGCCCTTGCTGCCCCAGAACCGGCATGGCGATGATGACCGATTCGGCGCAGCAGCGCTGGGAGGGGCCAATAGAGGCCTCGTCTGACGACCAAGCCTCGTCTGACAACGAGGTCAACCGATCTGGAAAGGGAATCTGGACATAGGGGGCCGCCAAGCCTCTCTGAAAGAACGGTTGATGGCCAAAATCCCAGCCCTCCTCATCCATCGTTGTGGAGAGCGCCACCTTCCCTTCGAGATCGACCAGGAAGACACCCTCCAGGTTAGATGATTGCCCGACGATGCCCTGAAGGCGTTTACGCACCGCCCGATTGTAGAAATCGTAGTGTTTGTGCTCCTGGGAAAATGTGAGGACGACCGAGATGCGCTCGAACGCGCAATCGGTGTTAGAGGCGACGACCAGATCCTCTTCCAAGGAGTGAATCCAATGTTTAATGTCCGACTGCTTGAGTGCAGCCACCGACTCCAGGCGGCCGCCGACCTGTCGCCGCCCGGTGTAGTAAGCGACCGTCAACGATCCAATGCTGACGGCTATCACGGGCAGGACGGCCACGAGGACGAATCCAGCGAGGAGTCGCGTGCGAATGGTGGTGGGCTTGAACATTCTCGCTCCAAAAGCGACTAAACCAAGCGCGCCGCCGCTTCAACGCCGTTCAGCGCCATATGATACAAAAAGATGGCGTGCAACAGATCGCCGTCGTGTGGCAGGACGCCCGCTCCCTGCGCCGCTTCCTGCGCCGCCTCCACGGAAAGGTCGTAGGTCTGCACGCAGTCGGCGGGAACGAGGACACGGTCGTCGCGGCGGCCCAGCAGGTTGGCCCGCATGCGCAAGTACATCGCCGCTTGATAGACGCAGATATCTGTGCAATCGCCGGTGACGATAAAGGTATTGACCTGAGGATGGTCGTCCAGCCAGGGGTCCAGGTCGGTGCCCAGGTTGCAACTGATGGTGTTCTTGGGCATGACGACAAATAGATCAGAGAAAGGCAATGCCTGCAACTCGTCCACCGTCTCACTCTCCGTTGTATCGGCTAAGGCGTGCGGCGGGTAGGCCGAGAACTCAATGGCTTGCGGGTCGTGCGCGTCCTGGGGCAACAGAAAGTGGCGCACCCCCAGATCGTAAGCCTGGCGGGCGAGTTGCACGACGGCGGGGACGATGCCCGCCACACGCGGGCTGGCAAGCGGCCCCTCGCAACAGAAGCCCCTGGTCAGATCAACCATCAAGATCGCCGCCCGCTTCGGGTCGGCGACCACTTCATCCAGCGCCATCTCCGGCAGATCCTCCATCCAACGGGCCAGCCAATCCATGAACGGGCGATTATTCGTCTTCATCTTTCAATCTCTCCTTTCATCGCATCTCTCCATCGCAATAGAGAGTCTTAAATGGCTCTAACCACCGTTTCGGGGGGGGCTAATCGGCCCGAGGACGGGCCTCTGGACGAATTTTTTAATAGGCTTACTAGAGAATAAAAAAGCGAGAGCCAAGGCCCTCGCTTAAAGTACACGAACAGGTCGAACAGTCTATATCGCTTCTTTGGCCACGTCGACCAGTTTCGCAAATGTGCCGGCGTCTCGCACAGCGATGTCGGCCAACACCTTACGGTCCAATGCCACACCCGCCTGTTTCAAGCCGTGGACGAAACGACTATAGGATAGGCCATTCTGACGCGAAGCGGCGTTGATGCGTGTGATCCACAGGCGACGCAATTCCCGCCGCCGATTTCGCCGGTCGCGGTAGGCATACCACTGAGCCTTCATCCAGGCTTCGTTCGCCCGCCGGAAAAGCTTACGCCGCGTCCCCCAATACCCCTTGGTCTGACGCAGGATCTTCTTGTGACGGCGGCGTGTTCTCGTTCCTCCCTTAACTCTCACGGTTCTACTTCTCCCTCAAATACGGCGCCAGGCGCTCAACTCTGCGCCGGACCCCTCCACTCTCCACTTCGAGCATTTCGTCAAACTGCGCCTTGACCCGGCGGCTCTTTTTGCGTCGCAAGTGAGACTTACCCAGTTTCGTCCGCGTTAACTTGCCCTTTCCGCCCTTGGTTCGGCGGAATCGTTTTGACGTTGATTTATGAGTTCTAATCTTCGGCATAATTTCCCCTCACACTAGCTTTGTGGGGCCAGAATCATTAACATCGTGCGTCCCTCGCGATTCGGCTTTTTCTCGATCGTCGAGACGTCCGACAATTCTTCCGCGATGTCCATCAATTGTTCGACAGCAATTTCAGGGTAAGTGACCTCTCGACCCCGAAAACGAATGCGCACCTTCACCTTCTTACCCTCTTCCAACCATCGCCGCGCGTCACGCACCTTAAATGAGCGATGGTGCTCGGTCGTCTTGGGACGCAGGCGGATTTCCTTGACCTCTACCTGCCGCTGAGATTTACGGGCTTCCCGCTCCTGCTTCGCCTGTCGATATAGGAACTTGCCATAATCCATAATACGGACGACGGGCGGGTTGGCGTTGGGAGACACCTCTACCAGGTCTAAATTACGCTCGCGCGCATTATCCATCGCCTCATTGAGCGAGACGACCCCTACGTTATTGCCATCTGCATCGATCAACCTGACGCGAGGCGCTCGTATTTCCTCGTTGCTGCGATACTTTGAACGCGTTTGAGAACGACTTCTACCCCTAATTCCGCTTACCTCCTACTCACCATTACTATCAATGAATCTTACACGAATTAGATGATAACACAATTACAGCAAGGTGTCAAATTGTGCACCGAGGTTATGGCTCGCGCATCACGAAAGCCATCAGTAACGCTGCGATCAAGGCCATCCCGCCGCCAAACAGGAAGGGGGCCGAAGGGCCAAACCCGGCCCACGTCCCGACCCCCTGCCACAGCAGCCCGGCGATGAGGGAAGCGGGGAAATCCAAAATACCCAGCACCGCGTTATAGGTTCCGTAGGCCGTGCCGTGCAATTCTGGGGGCGCGATGTCGGCGACCATCGCCTTGGTCGTGCCGTAAGCCAACCCGTAATAGACGCCGTACATCACGTATAGCGCCCACACGTGCCAACCGGTTCTCGCCAACCCGAACCCCAGGTAGATGGCCGCATAGATCAGCCAGCCGCCGATGATCACCCGTCGCCTCCCGATTCGATCCGAGAGGGAACCGGCCGGCGTGCTCAACAGCGCGTAAACCAGGTTGAATGTGAGCGCCATGCCTAACACGCCGATCACACTCAACCCCCGTTCTTGGGCGCGCAACATCAGGAAAGCATCGGATGAGTTGCCGAGGTCGAAGATGCCGACGATGAACATAAAAAGGAGAAAGCGCTTGCCCAATCCACGGAACGAGATACGCGGGCGTTCCCGCACCTGTTTCACGTCCACATCCCGCGCCCCCAACGCCAGCGACAACACCGCCAGAAAGGCCGGGACCAGGCTGATCAACACCACCGCCTGAAACGTCGCGCGGGTCAGATCGACGGCGTTCTTCTGCGTCAACCAGATCACGCCCAACGCGATGAGCAGCCCCAGGACCGCTCCACCTGTGTCGGCGGCGCGGTGAAAGCCAAAGGCCAACCCCCGATGACGCTCGTCGATGGAATCGGCTACCAGCGCGTCGCGAGGGGCTGTGCGAATGCCCTTACCCACCCGGTCGGCCCAGCGCACGCCGGCCACGACGCCCCACGAGTTAGCGAGGTAAAAGAATGGCTTGGCCAAAGCTGAAAGCCCATAACCGGACACCGCCAACCACTTGCGCGCCCGCAACTTATCCGAAAGCCACCCGGAAAACAGCTTGAGCAAGCTGGCCGTCGCCTCCGCCACCCCCTCAATCAGGCCAATGAGATTGGTCTTGACGCCCAGCACGTTGGACAGAAAGAGAGGCAGCAGATTGATCACCATCTCGCTGGAAATATCCATGAAAAAACTGGTCAAACTCACCGCCCAGACGTTGCGAGGCAACGAGCGTATGCCGCCGCTTTTCGTCGTTTCCTTCACGTTTTCCATCTCTCAATATCTCCTAAAGCTCTCGCCGCTCTTCGACCGCATCTCGAAGCAAAGCGATAAATGCATCGACCGGCATCGCGCCTGGCGTTTCCCCGTCGCGGCGGCGCAGATTGACCGTCTCCGCCTCGACCTCTCGATCGCCGATCACGAGCATGTAGGGGATCTTCTGCAACTGGGCGTTGCGGATCTTGGCCCGCATACGGTCACTCGAGGCGTCCACTTCGACGCGCACGCCAGCGGCCCGCAACTGCTCGGCGACGGTATGCGCATAATCGACGTGACGGTCGGCAATCGGGATCAACGCGACCTGCAGCGGCGCTAACCAGACGGGGAAAGCGCCGGCGTAATGCTCGACCAGAACGCCGAAGAAACGCTCCAGACTGCCCAACAACGCCCGGTGCACCATGTACGGTCGATGCTCCTTACCGTCCTCCCCGATGTAAGTCAGGTCGAACCGTTCCGGGACGTTGAAATCAAACTGGATCGTCGTGCACTGCCACAACCGCCCCAGGGCGTCCTTGATCTTGATGTCGATCTTGGGACCGTAGAATACCGCCTCGCCCTCCATTCGTTCGTAGGGCAGGTCGCGGGTCTCCAGCGCCTTGAGCAGCGATTTCTCCGCTTGTTTCCACATCGCGTCGCCGCCGGCGTACTTATCCGGCGCGTCGGGGTCGCGCACGCTCAACTCGATCTTGAATTCCTCGAAACCAAAGCCGCGCAACAAATCCAGGCTGAAATCCAACACCCGCAGAATCTCATCCTCAATCTGTTCCGGTGTGCAGAAGATGTGCGCGTCATCCTGGGTGAAACCGCGCACCCGCAGCAGCCCGTGGAGCGTACCGCTGCGCTCATACCGGTAAACGGTGCCGAGCTCCGCCCAGCGCAAGGGCAATTCGCGATACGAACGCAACTTGGTCTGGTAGATCATGATGTGAAACGGACAATTCATCGGTTTGATGTAATAGTCCTGTCCATCCACGTCCATCGGGGAATACATGCCCTCCTCGTAGAAATCGAGATGCCCGGAGGTCTCCCACAGCGCCGCGCGCCCGATGTGGGGCGTGAAGACCAGATCATATCCCCCTTCATAATGCCGCTGCCGCCAATAATCCTCAATCAGGACGCGGATCTGCCCCCCCTTGGGATGCCAGTAGGCCAGACCTGCCCCGGCCTCCTGGTGGAAACTGACCAGATCCAAATCTTTGATCAGGCGACGGTGATCGCGCTTCTCAATTTCCTCGCGCCAGGCCATATACTGGCGTAGTTCTTTAGGCGTCTTCCAGACCGTGCCATAGATGCGTTGAAGCATCGGTCGACTCTCATCCCCCCGCCAGTAAGCGCCGGCCACGTTGAGCAATTTCACCGCCCTGGAGTTGATCTCGTCGGTGCTCTCCACGTGCGGCCCCCGGCACAGATCGACGAACGAACCGCTGCGATAGATCGAAAGCTCAGGGACCTCGTCCAACGGCTCTCCATATTCGTCGGTTCCGGCCGCCAGAATGCCCTCAATCAATTCCAATTTGTACGGCTGGTCCTGGAAGAGTTGACGAGCTTGCGCCTCATCTATCTCCTCGTAGACGAAATCGTGCCCTTCGGCGATGATTTCCTGCATACGGGCCTCGATGGCCTCCAAGTCCTCCGGCGTGAGCGGGCGGGGCAGATCGAAATCGTAATAAAAACCATTTTCGATAGGCGGGCCAATCGCAAACTTCGCATCCGGGAACTTTTCCAACACCGCGTGAGCCATCACGTGTGAGGCTGAATGACGCAGACGATGCAAATAATCCTCTTCATGTTTATTCTCAGACATTTTTCTCCTCGTTTCAGATCTCCAGAGACTATTAAAAAATTCGCTCAGAGGCCCGTCCTCGGGCCGATTAGGCCCCCGGGACGGTGGCTAGAGCAATTATTTAAGACTCCCTCGACTGGAAACAAAAGACCCCCGCACCCTGGGGCGCGGGGGTTCGATCCCACGTGATTCCACCCAAGTTCGAGCGCCAATGCTTTCTCAAGCTTAGCGTCGCACTCTTAAGGCGATAACGGGCCTAGCCGGAGCTCCATACTCTCATCTATTGAGCGTTCACCCAAGCTCTCACTGATTTGAGGCGCTCACTCTCGGGGGGTTTTCCCATTTCTCCGGTCAACGGAACTTCCAGCCGATGGTTCCATCTCTCTGGGGACCTGAGGAAATGGTACTCGTCCCGATCAACGTGTTGCCGAGCGTTGTCCAAAAGCCATTCTTGGACAAATCTGTATTAAATTTTATGCGACTATTATAATCCGTTTTCCATCGCTGTCAAATCGGCGGGCGGGTCGCTTTGTTCGGTTTCAGTTGCAGGGTCAGTTGTAGTTGCAGTGGACGGCTGAAAATCGGCATCCCCGGCGAAATAATAACCCAACCGCCAGCGTGTGCGAATATATTTGGGATCAGAAGGGTCTGCCTCGATCTTGCGTCGCAGGTAGCGGATGTATACACTCAGGTAGCTCTTTTCCTGCGAGTATTCAGGCCCCCAGACGCTGACGAGCAATTCGTGATGGGGCACGATGCGATCTTTTTGACTGACCAGATACATCAACAGACGAGACTCGATAGGGGTCAGGTGAATTTCTTCCCCATTCCGGGTCACCATCCCATTCTGCAGGTCGATACTCAACGTGCCATCGTCGTAAACCGTCCGCCAACGCTCATCCTTGCTCGAACGCGCGCGCCGCAAAACTGTTCGAACGCGCGCCTCTAACTCCTCAAAACAACACGGTTTGGTCAAGTAATCGTCCGCCCCCAAGGAAAGCCCTCGAAGCAGATTGGATTGCTCCGTCATCGCCGTGAGCATAATGACCGGCGTATCGCACATACTTCGAATCCGTTGACACGTGACCCAACCATCCATACCAGGCATCATAACATCAAGAATGATCACGTCGGGCCGAGAGTCGTACGCTTGACGCAACCCTTCCTTGCCAGACTCAGCCGTGAGAACTGTAAAGCCGCTCCGTTCCAGGCCCAACTTGAGAAGCGCCAGCATCTCCGTATCATCATCTATTACCAAAATCTTCTCATTCATATCTTTTTCCAGAGAGGCGTTACAGTAAATCTTCCGAATCGAAGTAGTACCCACCGCCGCGAACTGTATGGAGATATTGTGGGGAGCCAGGATTTAGCTCGATTTTTTGCCGCAGCCGGTAGATGTATTGTTTGACCAGGTCCGGTTCGCCGATCCACTCCGGACCCCAGACCCTGGTCAAGATCGCATCGGTGCTCAACACCTTGCCGGCGTGTCGGACCATCAATCGGAGCACTTCAAATTCTTTGGGTGTAAGGTAAATGCTCCGATTCTCGATCAGAAGCTCGTGCCGATCGGAATCCAGCATAATTGAGGATGCCGGAAAAATCAAATCGCTCCCTGCCTCGGTGCGTTCACTTGCCCGGCGAAGGCAAGCAGTCAGACGACTCAGCAATTCCTTACGCTCAAACGGTTTGACGACGTAATCATCCGCCCCCAACGAAAGTCCTTTGACAATATCCTCAATCGTGCCTTTGGCGGTGACGAAGATGATGGGCGCCTCTGTCATTTCCCGCAATCGACGACACACCTCAAACCCATCCAAATCCGGCAACATCACGTCCAGCAGGATCGCATCGGGGTGCTTCTCATAAGCCAATCGTATCCCCGAGAGCGCATCCGGCGCGACCTCGACATCGAAGCCCTCTTTCGTCAGCATAGCCCGTAAAATAGCCAAAACGTCGGGATGATCATCAACAGCCAGCACTCGAAAACGACGACGCATGCTTACCCCCACTAAAAATAAGATAACGAAACTCTTAAAAAGCCATTATATCTCGGTTTCCAGATTTGACAACCCGCCCGTTACAATAAAAAAAACCGGCTAACCAAATGGCTAGCCGGTACAGATGGGCGGTACAAGACTTGAACTTGTGACCTCCACGATGTCAACGTGGCGCTCTTGCCAACTGAGCTAACCGCCCCCAACGATTTTGATTATACCACTTTCGCGCCATTTTGCAAGGCGCGCTGATTGTGCTACAATCCTGTTCTATGGAAAACGAAAAGAATCTGCAAGACGATTGGAAAATCATCGGGCATCGCTGGGCCGTACAGCGCTTGCAAAGCGCCATTGCCAACGCGCATTTTTCCCACGCCTACCTGTTCACCGGCCCGCCAGGTATTGGGAAGATGACGCTGGCCCAGGCTATGACGTCGGCCTTGTTATGCAGCGGTGAGGAGGAAAAACGCCCCTGCGGTCGATGTCGCGCTTGTCAGCTCAACGCCGGCGAGGCGCATCCGGATCTCCACGTCGTCAAATCAGGACAACCGGGCGATAGCCTGAAGATCGACCAGATACGAGAACTACAACACCAATTGGCCCTCACGCCCGTCGAGGGAAACCGGCGCGTCGCCATTCTCAACCGTTTTGAAGAGGCGACGACCTCGGCGGCCAACGCCTTGCTCAAGACGCTCGAAGAGCCGCCGGCTTACGTCGTGCTGATTGTCCTAGCAAGCGACCCCGATCAACTTTTACCGACCATATTTTCGCGCTGTCAACACGTCCCGCTGCGTCCCCTTCCTATCGCCCTGGTTAAACAAGCGCTCTCGGAAAGATGGCGCGCATCGACCGAGGATGCTGAAGTGCTGGCGCATCTGTCGAATGGCAGGTTGGGATGGGCTGTCCGTATGTTCAAGGATGAAAAAGCGCTTCAACGCCGCGAGCGTCGGCTTGAAGACCTGGACCAACTCCTGGCGGCGTCCACCACGGAACGGTTCCAATACGCGAGTAAGCTGGCCCGCGATCCAGTAGCGACGTATGAGACCCTCGAATTGTGGCTCAGTTGGTGGCGAGACGTGATGTTACGAGGGGCTGACGCCAATTCCTCCTTGACCAACGTTGACCGGTATGAGACGATCCAACGCCACGCCCAACATTTCGATGTCGAAGAGGCCAACGCGGTCCTGAAATCGCTTCGCAAGACGATCGACCGCCTCGACCGCAACGCCAACTCCCGCCTCGCGCTGGAGGTGCTTATGCTGGATCTTCCTCGCGTTTAGCATCCTGCCATAGCGCTTCTAATACATCCATCGATAACGCCGTCATATCTACGCCCCGCTCGCTAACCAGGCGCTCCATCGTGTAGAAGCGGCGGGCGAAACGAGCGTTCGCCTTGCGCAGAGCGGTCTCCGCCTCTACGCCCAACCAACGGGCCCAGTTGACCACTGCGAAAAGCAAATCCCCCAGTTCAGCCTCCCGTTCCTCCTGGGTAGCCGCTTCCTCGATCTCGGCGATTTCCTCGCGCACCTTGTCGGCCACGCCGTCGGCGCAGCGCCAGTCAAAGCCCACGCGGGCCGCTCGCTGGCTATAGGTATCCGCCTGTTGCAACGCCGGCATAATCCGGGGCACCCCCTCCAACGCCGACCGCCCGTCGCCGCGCTCCGCTTTTTTCAGCTGCTCCCAGCGTTGCGAGACCTCGGACGCGCCTTCGACCTCCCGGTCGCCCCACACGTGAGGGTGCCGGCGCTTGAGTTTGGCGTCTATGCCAGCGATCACGTCCTTCATTTTGAAGGCCTCATCCTCCGTCGCGATCTGTGTCTGAAGCGTTATCTGGAGCAACAAATCCCCCAGCTCCTCCTGGAGAGAGGCTAAATCCTCGTCATCAATCGCGGCGATGACTTCGTACGCTTCCTCCAACAAGTTACGGCGCAAGCTTTGATGCGTCTGTTCCCGATCCCAGGGACAGCCATCGGGCGCGCGCAGGCGGGCGATGGTCTCCTGGAAGCCCTCGAAACTGGTCACGCCAGGGAGCGGGGGGACGTAAAGGGTGGTCAAATGATTCAATCCGCCCGTCTCATTCCGCCGGTCAATAGCGTAGAGGGGCAAAGGCGTGACCTGCTGATCGGTGGTTCCGGCAGCGCGCACCAGCGTCACCGGGTGATCGTCGGGGTATTGATTCATCAGCACCAATTTCACGTCGGCCGCCAGCACATCGCTATAGAGCTGCCCTAATAGGGCGGGATAATCCGGGTTGAGTGGTGGATGATGGCAGGCGACCAACGCCAGGGCGTCGTGAATCTGCAACCCGTCGAGGGCGTCGATCCGCAAAGCGCTCAGGGTTGGCCCGAGGAAGCTCAATCCCTCGACCAACCGAACGTTTAGCGCCTCCTCGCGCGCCATTTCGAGGATGCGGTTGACGGTGGATTCGCCCACCAGGGGATGACCGGGCACCCCATATATCACGCCTGCGAAACGTTTCCCCAAGGTCACTATCCGCTGAGAAATCGTGTCGTAAACCTGCTGGAAATCCTCCGCATTTTCATAGATGTCATCAAAAGCATGCACCGTCAGGTGGGCGGGCAGGGCCTCCACCGCCGGATGCTGCGCCGTGCGTAACCATATCTCGTCCGCAGACTCTAAAGTCCGCCACGCCTCGCGGGTCAGACATCGCTCTCCCCCAGGCCCCAAGCCGACGATTGTGATGGTTCCCATAGAAACAAGCTCCTTATTCCAAACGCGAAAAAGGGCAAGGCGATACGGCCTTGCCCTCTCGGTCCTCATTCAGCAGCGTCGATGTTTATCGCTTTGTGTACTGAGGCGCTTTGCGCGCTCGCTTGAGGCCTGGCTTCTTCCGTTCTTTGGCTCGCGCGTCGCGGGTCAGGTAACCGCCCTTGCGCAACGTGGGCCGTAACTCTGGGTTAGCTTCCAACAACGCTCGTGCGACGCCCAACTGGACAGCATCCGATTGCCCCGTCATACCGCCGCCTTTGACGATGACGCTGACGTTAAAATGGCTCTCCATACCGGTCGCTTTGAGCGGTTCCATCAGCCTATAGACGTCTATCTCACGCACGAAATACTCTTCTAGACCGCGATCGTTGACGACGATATTGCCATCGCCGCCGGGGAACAAGCGCACTCGCGCGGTAGCGGTCTTCCGTCGTCCAACGCCTTCGTAATACTCCATCTACCTGTCTCCTCTGTCTATCATAACTCTAAAGGCTCAGGTTGTTGAGCCTGGTGAGGATGCTCTGGCCCCTCGTAGGCTTTCAATCGCTTCAACATGCGCCGTCCCAGCCTATTCTTGGGCAACATCCCTCGCACTGCGTGCTGAATCACTCTCTCGGGATTTTTCTGGAGCAGGTTACGCAGTGTGATTTGCTTCAACCCTCCAGGATAACCGGAGTGATGATAATAGATTTTCTCATCTAATTTGCGTCCCGTCACGTGCACGCGTTCAGCGTTGACGACGATCACGTAATCGCCCACATCTACCGCTGGAGAGAAAATTGGCTTATGCTTGCCGTGCAAATAATGTGCAATCTGAGTCGCCAAACGCCCCAGCGTCTGACCGTCCGCATCCACAACGTACCACGCACGTTCAACGTCCTCGATATTCGTTACGTAAGTTTTTTCCACGTCTCGACACTCCCGTTCCAAAAAATATGTGAATCATTGCGCCAATCAGGATCGCCCCTCCTCATAGATTACCTCGACCAGACAGAGCCCGTGAGGGGGGGCCGTCGGTCCGGCTTGACCGCGTTCCCGAGAGGCGAAAGCAGCTTCAAACGCTCGGATGCTCATCCTGCCCTGCCCCACCAGTAGCAAGGCGCCGACGATGCTGCGCACCATGCGGTAAAGAAAGGCATTGCCTTCAATTTCAAAAGCCAGGTCCGGCGCTTCGTCCCGCCACTCGGCGCGGAATATCCGCCGGATCGTCACGCTTCCTTGCGGGGGCCGCCCAAAGGTCGCAAAATCGTGCTCTCCGACCAGGGCCTGGGCCGCTCGCTGCATCAACTCAACGTCCAAAGGCCTCGCGATATGTAGACGAAACCGGCGGTTTAATGGACAACGCACCGGCGCATTGTAAAGGCTGTAACGATAACAGCGGCGCACAGCATCATAACGCGGGTGAAAATCCGCCTGGGCCTCCCGGACTTCCCGGATCGCTATATCTCGGGGCAGAACCGCGTTCAACGCTCGCCGGAGCGCCTGCGGCTCGTGTCGCCACGAGGCGTCGAAAGCGACCACCTGTCCCTCGGCGTGAACACCGGCGTCGGTTCGTCCCGCCGCTACGATAGAAACGGTTTCCTGCGTGATCTGCGCCAACGCCTCTTCGAGCGTCTCTTGGACCGTCGGCGCGTTAGCCTGTCGTTGAAAGCCGCTATAATCCGTTCCATCGTAGGCGACGAGCGCCCGCACCCGCATAGTAATCCTAACCTGGTAGAGCCAATAAAGGAGCCATTAACCGCCAAATGCCTTGCTCAACGTACAAGAATTTTATCGGTTAGGCCCTATTCAACCAATTCCAACAAAACCATGCGGGCGGCGTCTCCCTTGCGTAACCCCAACTTATAAATTCGGGTATACCCGCCTGGACGATCCTCGTAACGGGGCGCCAGATCGTTAAACAGCTTATCCAACACGTCCACCACTGTACCATCCGGTTCGGTGACCCACCGATTGATCCGCCCGGCAGCCAGCCGGCGGGCATACACCCCACGAGCTGGGTCCTCTTGTTCGGCCGCCAAGCCCCGTTTCGCCAACGTGATCAGTTTCTCCGCTTGACTACGAATGGCCTTCGCTTTCGCCTCAGTCGTCTCGATTCGCTCGTGATGGAACAACGCTGTAATCAGGTTACGGCGCAGCGCCTTACGATGACCACTGGAGCGGCCCAGTTTCTTTCCAGCGACGCGATGTCGCATTACTCACCTCCGCCTTTCTCCGCACTCTCCTCCCAAAAGCCATGCTTTTGGAGATGCGCCTGTAATTCTTCAAGTGATTTCTGCCCAAAATTCCGAATGGCTAACAACGTATCCTCGCCTAGCATCAGCATTTCCAACACCTCTCCCACACTGGTGATGCCGCTGCGTCTCAGCGAATTGAAAACCCGGACGCTCAAATTCAGCTTTTCCAGGGGCACATCGTAAACCTCGCCAGGAAGAGCGGAGCCTTCCTCTTCCTCAACCTCTTCTTCCTCTTCTTCCAAAGTGAGGCCAGCGATTAATCGCAAATGTGTGACTAAAATCCGCGCCGCTTCCTTCAAAGCATCAAACGGCGTCACACGTCCATCTGTCCACGTTTCCAGCGTCAAACGATCGTAATTGGTCATCTGTCCCACGCGCGCCGGTTCCACGTCGAAGGCCACGCGGCGGACAGGGCTAAAGGTCGCGTCAATCGGCAACTCACCCATAGGCAAGCGCCCTCGTCCATCCGACGAGAGATAACCCCGCCCCTGTTCGACTTGAAATTCTACGTCGAAATCCACATCTGGGGAATCGACGGCGAAAAGGTAAAGATCTGGATTGAGAATTTCTATCTCCGGCGGCGCCTGAATGTCTCCCGCCGTCACGGTGCCTTCATTGCGCACTTGCAGCGTCATTCGCATCGGCTCATCACTTAGCATATTGAGCCGGAGTTGCTTGATCTGCAACATCACCTGGATGACGTCCTCTTGCACGCCTGGGATTGCCATAAACTCGTGCGGTACATCTGTAAAGCGTATTGACGTCACTGCCGCTCCCGACAGGGCAGACAATAACACCCGTCGCAGCGAATTGCCTAGCGTAAGACCAAAGCCACCTTCCAGTGGACCGATCACGAATCGACCATAAGTCTGAGATATCGCATCCGTTTCAATCTTAGGTAGTACTTGAACTGACAACCGTCGCCTCCTATGGTCAACCACTAGCTCCTGGCCTGTGGGGCGGGCGACCTACAAAAACGCATTCAGCGCAGCGCTTAACGCCTCTCCGACCTGGAGCAATTTTTCAAACTAGTTGATGATGTCCACTGAAACGCTAACGCGAATAATACTCTACGATCAAATGTTCATCGACCCGAGTATCAATTTCCTCTCGTTGGGGTTCCCCAAGCACACGCGCCCTTAGTCCTTCTACGTCCAAACTGAGCCAACTGGGCGCGTTGCCTTCGTCCAAAAGATCGACGCGATCTTTGAAATAGGCGTTCTTCTGGCTCCCTTCTCGCACCACAATTTGATCCTGTGGCTTGACGATGTAAGAGGGGGCGTAAGTCCGACGCCCGTTGACCGTGAAATGTCCATGCTGCACCAATTGGCGAGCTTGTGCGCGAGAATCGGCGAATCCGAGCCGATAGACCACGTTATCTAGCCGGCGTTCCAACAAAACGAGTATATTCTCCCCAGTCATGCCCGGGAGTCGCTCCGCCTCTCGAAAGTAGCGGCGGAATTGTCGTTCCAGCACGCCGTAAATGCGCCGCACTTTCTGCTTCTCCCGTAACTGACGGGAATAATCCGACGCGCGACGGCGTCGAAACTGAGCAAAGCGCCCATGATCACCCGGCGGATAACCGCGATCGCGCTCAAACGGGCATTTCGATGAATAACAACGCGTGCCCTTTAAAAATAATTTTTCCCCTTCGCGACGACACAGTTTACAAACCGGGCCAGTATATCTAGCCATATAAACTTCACTCCTCAACTTGATAGATGAGCCTAAAAAGGTCTATCAGGCGGTTCCTTTCACCTACAGACTTGCGCGGCCCAATCCCTAAAACGATCTAAAATTATACCCGACGCCTCTTTGGCGGACGACACCCATTGTGAGGAATCGGCGTCACATCGATTATGGAGCGGACCCGTAACCCGGCCGCCTGGAGAGCGCGAATCGCGGCCTCGCGCCCAGGCCCAGGGCCTTTGACAAAAACGTCGACCTCTCTCATGCCGTTGTTCATCGCCTCTTCGGCGGCCTGCTGGCCCGCCTGTCGCGCGGCGAAGGCCGTGCTCTTGCGCGATCCTCTGAATCCAACCATCCCGCCGCTGGACCAATTGACGACATTTCCTTGCAAGTCAGTCATCGTGATGATCGTATTGTTGAACGTCGCGTGAACGTGCGCTTGACCATGCGGTACGTTCCGCTTGACGCGCCGGCCGCGACTTCGTCCACCCTTGGCGCCTTTTTTCCTAGCTTGAGCCATTCTGCCTCCCCAAAATAATTACTTCTTCTTCATACCCCGACGACGTCCACGTCCAGCCACAGTCTTCCGAGGCCCTCGGCGCGTGCGCGCATTCGTCTTGGTGCGCTGCCCGCGTACAGGCAAATTGCGCCGATGCCGCAGTCCCCGGTAGCATCCAATATCCTTCAAACGCCGTATATTCATCTGAATCTCACGGCGCAGGTCGCCCTCGACCACATATCCCTGGTCAATGGTCATCCGTAACGCCGCGACTTCCGACTCTGTCAAGTCCTTGACCCGCGTATTAGGGTCGATGCCAGATCTGCGCAAGATATCGCTGCTTAGATTTCGTCCTATGCCATAAATATAAGTCAGACCAACCTCTACCCGCTTGCTCCTCGGCAAGTCTACGCCTGCAATACGTGCCATATCACTATTTCTCCCTAAATTTATCCCTGACGCTGCTTGTGCTTTGGATTATCACAAATGATTCGTACAACGCCACGACGCCGAATAACCTTGCACTTTGGACAACGCTTCTTAACCGAAGGTGATACTTTCATCGTTCTATCCCCCTGCCTCTTATCTAAACGCTAAAGCGATAAAATACTCGCTTCACCCTCCGTGACGACGACATCATGTTCAAAATGGGCCGTTAGTTGGCCATCACAAGAGATGATCGTCCAATGATCATCCAATACGCGCACCTGCGGAGCGCCGACCAGGACCATCGGTTCTAGCGCCATAGTCATACCCGGGCGCAACAGGACCCCTTCCCCAGCTCGACCATGATTGGGCACCTGGGGATCTTCGTGCATCTGTCGCCCGATCCCGTGCCCTGTGTACTCGCGCACGACGTTATATCCGCGGCTTTCCACATAGGTCTGGATCGCCTCTGATATATCGCCAGAATGATTGCCGGGCTGCGCGGCAGCGATGCCGACCCTCAGCGCGCCTGCGGTGACCGCCAACAGGCGCTCCGCCTCTGGGGATATTCGACCCACCGGCAACGTGATCGCCGCGTCGCCGTGGTATCCATCGACGATTGCGCCGACATCTATACTGATAATGTCCCCTTCTTGCAACACCCGCGAGCCGGGAATGCCATGCACCAATTCCTCGTTGACCGACGTGCAGATAGTCGCCGGGAAAGGATGTGCGCTCCCTGGCGGATACCCCTTAAACGAAGGGATGGCTTGGCATTCATAGATGAGGATACTCGCCAATCGATCCAGCTCGGCGGTCGTCACACCCGGCGCAACCCACTCTCGCATTCGACTGAGCACATCCGCCACGACGCGACCTGCGCGGCGCATCTTTTTAATTTCAGCAATCGACTTTAGCGTAATCGTCGGTCGCACTCCCCGACTCAAACCGGCCTAATGCCCAAGCGCTTTAATCGCCGATTCCAAATCAGCCTGTATATCGTCGATTGATCGTTCGCCGTCGATTTCTCTCAACACGCCCTTGGCGCAATAATAGCCAATGAGGGGCGACGTTTCCTTGTAATAGGTGTAAAGGCGATTGCGGATCGTCTCTGGATTATCATCGTCCCGCTGATACAACGGCCCTCCACACGCATCACACACCCCCTCAACGTCGGGCGGATTGAAGAGCAGATTATACACGGCTCCGCAATCTCGGCAAGAGCGGCGCGCCGTCAGGCGCTTGATCACTTCGTCGTCCGACACCTGGACGAGCGGGGCGACGTTCACCTGTTCACCTCGTTCTTCCAACGCCTCGTCCAACGCGACCGCCTGGCTCAGCGTCCGAGGAAAACCGTCCAATATGGCCCCATCCTCGCACACCGACTGGCTCAGTTTATCGATCACCATCCCCACAGTCACGCTATCGGGCACCAGGTCGCCCCGATCCATATACTCTTTCGCCGACAGGCCTAACTCCGTTTTGCGATTCAGATGATCTCTAAACAAATCCCCACTAGAGATGTGGGGCAACGCCAATGACTGCGCCAAGCGTTTGGCTTGCGTCCCCTTGCCTGCGCCAGGCGGACCCAGCAACACCACAAATAACGCCATTTCTACCCCCTATCCTGGCAGAGCCAGCCAAATAAGAACTCTCGATGGCAAATTCTCGCCCAACGTACAAGAATGTGGCAGGTCCTACTTGATGAATCCCTCATAATGACGCATCAACAACTGAGCTTCCAATTGTCGCATCGTATCCAAAATGACGCCCACAGCGATCAACAGGCCGGAGGCATTGATGAGCAACACGCGAGTCTGCAAGAACAAATCCACAATATAGGGTAAGACAGCTACACCACCCAGGAAAAGCGCGCCGACCAGTGTGATGCGCCGGTAAATTGCGTTGATGTAATCGGCTGTCCGCTTTCCAGGTCGAACGCCGGGGATAAACCCGCCTTGTCGCTTGAGCACGCCCGGCAAATCCTGTTGTTGCACCATCACATCGGTGTAGAAATAGGTAAATCCGACCACAGCCAAGAAGTACAAAAGGCCGTACCATGGGCTTTGCCCACTGAAAAATCCCATCACCGACTGGGCCAGCTCCCCCAAATTTTCATGGTTGATGAAGAACTGGGCGACAACCGCCGGAAACGTGAGAATCGACTGGGCGAAAATCAAAGGGATCATACCGGCTGTGTTAATACGCAACGGGATATGCGTGCTGCCGCCTTGGAACATCTTGATGCCGCGCACTCGCTTGCCATATTGGACCGGGACCCGGCGTTCCGCTTCCTGCACGATGACGATGACGAACATCGTGATCAGCATAATCGCCAGGAATACACCGACCATCATCACGCCCGTCCCGGTGTTGCCCTCTACCGTCGCCCGGGTCCAGATATTCAACAGGTTCTGCGGCATACGGGCCACGATACCGCTGAAGATGATGAGGGATAGCCCGTTGCCGATTCCCTGCTCGCTGATCAGGTCGCCCAACCACACGGCGAACATCGTCCCGGCCGTCATCGCCATCAACACGGCAATCGTGGGCAGGATATTTTCAGTCGGCGTGAAACCGAAGTTGGGCAAGATGGGCCGCCCGCCAGCGCCAGCGCTGAAAATGCGCGCTTGCCCAAACGCCTGCAACATAGCCAGCGGAATGGTGATGTAATACTGCCACTGATTGATCTTACGGCGACCGGCTTCCCCTTCCTCGGAAAGCCGTTCCAACTGTGGAATAATGGGCACCAATAACGTGAAGATGATGGAAGCGGTGATGTACGGATACACACCGTTCGCCATGACCGAGAAGTTCGCCACCGCTCCGCCGGAGAGCAGGTCCAGCAAATTTAGAAACTGACTGGCGCCGCCTTCGCCGCCCAACACCTGCCGCAAGGCTGCCTGGTCGACGCCAGGCACCGGCACGTGAGAAGCCAAGCGATACAAGATGAGTATCAGCAGCGTGTATAGCAACTTGCGCCGCAAGTCGGGCAAGTTCATTGCGTTCCGTACAGCTTGAATCATCCTCTAACTCCCCTCCCTAATGAGTCCGGTAGCCTCCACGCTGCCATGGCAATTCCTCAATCTCGCCGCCGGCGGACTCGATCTTCGAACGGGCGCTCGCGGAGAAGCGATGCGCCCTCACGATAAGTGAACGGTCTAATTCGCCTCGGCCGAGGATAACGACCAGTTCATCAGCGCGTTTGATGATCCCCTTCTCGACCAACGATTCCGGCGATACCTCGTCTCCCTCGTCAAACACGCCCAATCGATCCACATTCACCGGCGTGAAACGAACGCGCCAGGGATCGCGGAACCCCACGCCTCGAGCGAACGGGAGTTTCCGGACCAAAGGCAACTGCCCGCCTTCGAAATAGGGTGGGATATTGCCGCCGCTCCGGGCCTTCTGACCCTTTGTGCCGCGGCCTGCTGTTTTACCTTGCCCGGCAGCGATGCCGCGCCCCACGCGCTTGCGGCTTTTTTTCGCTCCCTTGGCGGGTTTTAAATCGTGTAACTTCACTTTACGCCCCCTAACCTGGACGAGCCAGAGCCAATGTGGGCTACCGACGCCAAATCCTCTCAACGTAACAGACGCGCTATCGGTTAGGCCCTGGCGCCGATCTATTCCACTTCCTCTACGTCTACCAAATGCCCGACTTTCTCGACCATGCCCCGAATCGTCGGTGAATCTTTTTTCTCCACCGTCTGATGCATACGCCGCAAACCTAGCGCTCGAATCGTGCGCTTCTGACGCCGAGAATATCCGATGGGGCTCTTCGTGAGCGTGATACGCAACGTCTTCATTGCTCACGCCTCCAGAAAGGCATCACCTTGACGACCGGCACGCCGCGTTCTCGAGCTACTTCCTCGACACGGCGCAACTGCTGGAGGCCATCAATCGTTGCATAGACCACGTTATGGATATTGGCGTTACCCAGGGATTTGGTCAATATATCTCTCACGCCGACAACCTCTAGCACGGCGCGCACGCCGCCGCCAGCGATCACGCCCGTACCCGGCGTCGCTGGCTTGAGGAGCACCTTCGCCCCTCCACACTTGCCGACCACCTCGTGCGGGATGGTGGTCTGCACCAAGGCGACGGTCTGCATATCATCCCGCGCCCGCTTCGTCGCCTTGCGAATGGCGTCGGGGACGGCGCGGGCCTTACCGACGCCCACACCCACCCGACCATGTCCATCCCCAACGACGGCGACGACTCGAAAACCGAAACGCCGCCCACCCTTGACAACTTTGGCGACTCGCGTGATATCTACCACACGCTCTTCTAGTTCTTCTCGCTCCTCGAAAACTTCACGATCTCGCATTCTGGCCATAACGCCTCCGTTTTAGAACTCGAGCCCGCCCTCACGGGCGGCATCCGCCAGGGCCTTGACGCGACCGTGATACTTATAACCGCCCCGGTCAAAAACCACTCGCTTGACTCCCTGGTCTAACGCGCGCTCTGCCACAACGCGCCCAACCACCCGCGCTTGCTCAGTCTTGTTCAATTCTTCCGTCTGAGCCTTCACCTCTACATCAACTGTCGAAGCGGAGGCCAACGTATACCCTCGACTATCATCAATCACCTGAGCATAAATGTGCCGATGGCTACGAAAGATGTTCAATCGCGGCCTTTCGGGCGTCCCAATTACGTGTTTGCGCACACGCCTATGCCGTAAAAGGCGCGCTTTACGACGATCTGCTTCTGGCATAACTGAACCTCAATCTATCGACTAAAATGATACCTTAGCAAAAAAAGCCCACACGCGCATAAGCCCAACCGACCCCGCACCTATATGGGGCTTTGAGCCAGCCCTGTGGGACTAGACGATTTTACCCGCCTTACCCGCCTTCTGTCGGACGTACTCGCCAACGTAGCGAATGCCCTTGCCCTTATAGGGTTCGGGCGGACGCCAGGCCCGGATGTCCGCAGCGACTTGCCCGACCAATTCCTTATCCACACCGCGCACAGTGATGACTTTCGTCCGGTCGGCGACCTCAAACTCGATCCCTTCGGGAGGCGTCACGCGAACTGGGTGAGAAAAACCCAATTGTAATTCCAGGCTGCCATCGGCCGCTAACTCGACGCGATACCCAACCCCATGGACCTCCAATTGCTTTTGATACCCATCCTGGACGCCAATCACCATGTTGTTCAGCAACGAGCGCGTCAACCCGTGCAACGCTCTGTGATGACGTTGATCCGTCGGACGGCGCACCTTTAACTCGCCATCCTCCAACACAATTTCCATATCCGGATGAAAATCACGGGTCACACTGCCCTTCTTCCCCGTCATCGTCACCCGGCGACCTTGAATATCCGCCATCACCCCATCAGGCAGAGGGATCGGCATACGACCAATCCGTGACATGACAAGCCTCCTCAAAAGTCGGATGTGCGCGATCGGCGTTTTCGATCTACCGAACGCTTCTCATCCGTCACCGTTACCACACGTGACACAATATTTCGCCGCCAACGCCCAGGCGACGGGCTTGCTGCCCCGTCACGACGCCCTTGGGAGTCGTCAGGATGGTAACCCCCATCCCACTTCGCACCCACGGGATTTCGGTGACGGGTGTATAGACGCGCCGTCCTGGTTTACTCACCCGCTTGAGCCCCGTGATGACCGAACGACGGTCTTTTCTTTCCCCCACGTACTTCAACTTGATGACCAGTTGCGGCTGTGGTTGCTCACGTGTCAAACGATAATCCTCAATAAAACCCTCTTCCTTCAATATTTTGGCAATCGCGACCTTGATCTTGGATGAAGGCACCCGCACAATCGGATGCCCCACGATCAAAGCGTTCCGTATACGCGCCAACATATCGGCTATAGGATCAGACATCGTCATTGGATCAGACCTCTCGCTCTCATTTCTCTACCAACTCGATTTCACGACACCGGGGATTTCGCCCTTTAAGGCTAATTCCCGAAAACAAATCCGACACAATTTAAAGCGTCGCATATACCCTCGCGGTCGCCCGCAAATTCTACAACGATTTCGCACTTGCGTCTCGTGCTTGCGTCGCTTCTCTCGAATCGGCATACACTTCTTCGCCATACTACCTCCACTCCAAACTACCAGCCATGACGCCGGAACGGCATACCCAACAGCTCCAACAAACGTCGTCCCTCTTCATCTGTCTGAGTCGTGGTCACGATACTGATCTCCATACCGCGCACTTTGTCAATCGAATCGTAATCCACCTCTGGGAACACCAACTGTTCGCGCAACCCCAGGGTGAAATTTCCGTGCCCATCCAACGTATCAGATACGCCACGGAAGTCTCGTTGACGGGGCAAGGCCACATTGCACAGGCGGTCCAAGAAAGCCCACATACGTTCTCCACGCAGCGTCACCTTGACGCCAATCGGTCGATCTTCTCGCAATTTGAAATTAGCGATCGACTTGCGTGACCGGGTAATCACCGGTCGCTGCCCGGTGATCGTTTCAATGTCCTGTACCGTGTGATCGAGCGCTTTCGCATTTTCCAACGCTTCGCCAACACCGACGTTCACGACGATTTTCTGCACCCGCGGCGCTTCCATTACGTTCCGATAACCAAAATCCTCCATTAACTGAGGATGAACTTCTTCTTGATAACGTTTCTGCAATCGTTGCATCAATCTACCTTCCTACGAAAGCAAGTTTAAAAACCCGCTACTAATCAATGAGATCGCTACATTTCTTACACACGCGCACTTTGCGCCCATCGTCCAGGTATGTAAAGCCAACACGGGTGCGTTGATTGCAACTGGGGCAGACCAACATCACATTTGAAATATGAATCGGCGCTTCAAACTCAATAATGCCGGCTTGCACTTGCGTACGCCCGGCCCTCATTGGGCGCTGGTGTTTTTTCACGACGTTGATCGTCGAAACAACGATCCGATCACCTTTTGGAAACACACGCTTAACCTCACCCCGGTATCCTCTATCATTGCCGGAGATGACCTCTACTGTATCGCCTCGCTTGATCTTAGCCACTCTTCACGCCTCCACTTACAATACTTCGGGAGCCAAAGAGACGATCTTCATAAATCCCTTTTCACGCAACTCCCGGGCGACTGGCCCGAAGATGCGCGTCCCTTTTGGGTTAAAGCCGTCCCCTTCAAGGAGCACCGCCGCATTATCGTCAAAACGAATGCTCGAACCGTCATTGCGACGATACTCCTTCGCTGTACGCACGACCACGGCCCGCACGATCTCGCCCTTCTGGACCTGGCCTCTGGGGGTCGCCTGTTTAACCGTCGCGACGATCATATCGCCCACGCCGGCGTATCGCCTCTTCGACCCACCGAGAACTCGAATTACGAGCACCTCTCTCGCTCCGGTGTTATCGGCCACCCGCAACCGACTCTCTTGCTGGATCATATCGCAACCTCCGCCACGACCGCATCGCCCGCCTTCTCCAGGATCTCCTCGACGACCCACCGTTTTTCACGGCTCAACGGGCGTGCTTCGACGATGCACACCATGTCGCCTATCCGACAGGCGTTCTCCTCATCGTGGGCCTTGTATTTCTTGAGGCGACGCAATACTTTACCATATCGCTGATGACGAACTGTCCGCTCGACTTCCACAATGACCGTCTTATCCATCTTGTCGCTCAAGACGCTGCCGACGAGTCGCTTTCTCTCTGAACCGTGTACCTTCACAGCGTTTCCTCCTCGACCAATGCTATCAACTCCCGCTCGCGAAGGATCGTTTTCATTCGGGCCACGTCACGCTTAACGGCCTTCAGTCGGTTGGAATCTTCCAAGCGACCCATATCCAAATCACGGCGCAAAGCAAAGAGTCTACGGCGATTCTCTTGCAATCGCTGTTCTATCTCTTCTCTCGTTAATTCTCGAATCTCATAAGCCTGCATCGAAACCATCCTAACCTGAATGAAGCAGAATCAAGAAGAAGCACCAACGGCGCATTCTTACTCGCAATAGTAAAGAATCCCATCAGTTAGGCCCTATCTCACAAAGAACCGCTTGGCGCTAGCGTCTACTATTCCGCTGTCACACCCTCGCGCATAACGAACTGACACTTCATCGGCAATTTGTGCGCCGCCAAACGCATCGCTTCGCGGGCCAATTCTTCCGAAACACCGCTCAACTCGAACATCACACGACCGGGCTTCACGACCGCCACCCAATGATCCACCGGCCCTTTCCCCTTGCCCATCCGCGTCTCGGCGGGTTTAGCCGTCACTGGCTTATCGGGGAAAATACGAATCCAATACTTCCCTCTACGTCGAACACAACGAACAATCGCCCGGCGCGCCGCCTCAATCTGTCGCGACGTGATCCACGACGGTTCCAGGGCCTGTAGACCATAGTCCCCAAAATCGACCGTATTACCGCGCATTGCTTTGCCCCTCATTCGACCGCGCATCTGTTTGCGATATTTTACGCGCTTTGGCATTAACATAACTCAATCCCTCTCCCAGCAAATCAATTGGCTAACTAAAGTGTCAGCGGTTCCTCGGTCATCTCGGCGTCGGGAAAAATTTCGCCTTTATAAATCCACACCTTCACCCCGATACGACCATAGGTGGTGTGCGCTTCGTCCTGAGCGTAATCGATATCTGCGCGCAATGTCTGGAGCGGCACGCGCCCCTCGCGCACCCACGCTTGCCGGGCCATCTCGGCCCCGTGGAGGCGGCCCTTACATACAATTTTGACGCCCTGCGCGCCCAATCGCAAAGCGCCCTGGACCGCTCGGTTCATCGCCCGGCTATGAGAAATCCTGCGCTCCAACTGAGAGACGACGTTCTCCGCCACCAGTTTGGCGTCCATCTCGGCCTGTTCGACCTCTTGCACGTCCACCGAGACGCGCTTGCCGGTCAAATCCTCCAGATCCTGGCGCAACTGTTTGACCGAAGCGCCGCGTCGTCCAATGACGACGCCCGGTCTGGACGTTCGCACCGACACAGAAACCTGATTGGGGAAGCGCTCTATCTCGACAGACGAGACGCCAGCGTGTCCCACCTCTTGATTAACGTACCGCCGGATTATCAAATCCTCGTGCAATAAATCGGCGTATTCATCGCCCTGCGCGAACCATCGAGCTTTCCAATCCCGAATCACGCCGAGCCTGAAGCCATAAGGGTGAACCTTGCGTCCCAAAACACTCCTCCTAAAAAAGTATGTCCGACCCGGCCGCAAGCTATAACGTCGTCTAACACCCAAAATGGGGCGACCAAGAACGCCTGGGGGTCTTATCTGGATCGGCCAATATCAGGATTACTGATTTTACAATCGCTCCTCAAGCTCAACTGTGATGTGCGAGGATCGCTTGCGAATCGGGCGCCAGCGACCGCGTCCACCGAAACGGCGGCGCCACCCTTTGCCCGGCGAGACGCCGGGGCCATCATCAGCCGTAATGCACGCGACGTACAGGTCGTCAATCGGTATGCCGAGGTTTTCCTCCGCGTTGGCTATGGCCGAACGGATAACCTTGGCCACAGGGCGCGCCGCAGCGTGCGGCAAAAAGTACAACATCTCCAGCGCTTCTTCCACGTGTTTGCCGCGCACCCCGTCGATTACCCGCCGCACTTTACGCGCCGGCATAGGTACGTGCCTGGCCTGGGCTCTTATCTTCTCTTGCTCACTCATAAGCCTGCTTATCTCCTTCCCTCTTAGGGCTAAACCATCTGCACGCGGCTCGTCTTCTCCCGCGCTACGACGTGCCCTCGGAAGGTGCGCGTAGGCGCAAACTCTCCCAGCTTGTGTCCTACCATATCCTCAGTGATGTAGATTGGCACGTGCCGCCGTCCGTCGTGAACGGCGATCGTGTGCCCAATCATGTGTGGAAAGATTGTGGAGGCTCTCGACCAGGTGCGAATTAATCGCTTCTCGCCTAGCTTATTCAAGCGCTCGATCTTCGCCAACAACTTGGGATCTACAAAGGGTATAGGTCTCTTTAATGGTGACCGTGACATATCCGACTTCCTCCAAACTCTATTGCCGCCGCTTACCACGCCGACGTACGATGTACTTGTCCGTCGCCTTGTTGTGTCGCGTCTTCTTGCCCATCGTCTTCTTCCCCCAGGGGGTCTTGGGGCTCGGCATACCGATAGGTGTGCGTCCCTCTCCACCGCCATGCGGGTGATCGCGAGGCGACATCGCTGAACCGCGCACCGCCGGGCGGAACCCCCGCCAACGCTTTCGACCTGCTTTGCCCAGCTTCACGTTGCCGTGGTCGATGTTGCCGACTTGCCCGATCGTGGCCATACATTCCTTGCGCACCAGACGCACCTCGCCGCTTGGCAGACGCAACGTCACGTAATCTCCCTCTTTTGCCAGCACCTGGGCCGACGCGCCGGCGGAGCGGGCGATCTGCCCACCGCGTCCCACATGTAATTCGATGTTATGGATCATTGTACCGAGAGGGATTCTCTCCAAGTGCAACGCATTCCCCACCCGGATCTCCGCCTGATCGCCGCTCATAACCACATCATCCACTTGCATACCCAACGGCGCGATAATATAACGCTTTTCCCCGTCGGCGTACAGCAATAACGCGATGCGAGCCGAGCGATTCGGGTCGTATTCGATGCTAAGCACGCGGGCGGGGATGTCTACCTTGTCGCGCTTGAAATCAATGACGCGATATTGGCGCTTGTGCCCGCCGCCGCGATGACGCACGGTGATGCGACCGTGTACATTGCGCCCGGCGCGCTTGCGCAACGGACGGACTAAGCTGCGCTCTGGTTTCGTCCGCGTAATCTCCTCAAAGGTTGAGCCCGTCATACCACGCCGGCCCGGCGACGTCGGCTTATATTTTTTTACCGGCATAATTCGCTATACTCCCTCAAACACATCTGGGCGCTGGCCTGGCGCTACCGTCACGACGGCCTTTTTCCAGGCCGGCCGGCGGGTCACAAGACGTCGTCCATAACGGCTGATCTTCGCTGGCATAATCAGCGTATTGACCGCTATCACATCCGCCCCATAAATTTCCTCAACGGCCCGCTTGATCTCAATCTTATTTGCGCCAGGATGCACCTCAAACGTGTACTTATAATGCTCTGAAGATTGAAAACGTGTCTTCTCTGTATCAATCGGTCGAACGATAATTTCGTAGGGGTCCATCATACACCTATCCCAACATTTCCTCGATCACGTCCAACGCGCCGACTGGCATAAGGATGTGATCACATTTTAATAAGTCCCGGATATTTAGATAATTCGCTCGCAAGGTCTTCACGTTCGGCAAATTACGGGCCGATTTCTCCACGATCTCGCTGCCATCGGTCAACAGGATCAACACCTGCCCTTTTTTCCCGTCGCCTAGCCCCAGACCACTCAACATAGACGCGATTTCCTTCGTCCTGGGCGTCTCCATCTCCAAAGCGTCCAACATCACGATCTGCTCATCCATCGCTTTGACCGATAGCGCCGAACGCATGGCCGCGCGTCGCATCTTGCGCGGCATTTTCTTGGTATATTGACGCGGCGTCGGGCCATGCGCTACGCCGCCGCCGACGAATAGATTGGCGTTACGGCTTCCGTGACGAGCGCGACCCGTGCCCTTCTGGCGATACCACTTCGACTTTGTGCGATTGACCTCGCCCCGCGATTTCGCCTTGTGTGTCCCCTGTCGAGCGTTCGCCGTCTGGCGGACAAACGCCTGGTGCATCAACGGCACATTGATGGAGGTCTCAAAAATATCGGGGATCAACTCAATCTCCCCAACCTGTTCCCCTTTAGCATTGTACACTGGTACGACCATAACTCTCTCCTGAAAAACCACCATCAGCGCCCTACTCGCCCCGTCTAGACGCCAGCTCTTTAGACTTGCGAGCACGCTTAATGACTAAGAGCCCGCCCTTGGCGCCCGGCACGCTGCCTTGGATGGCCAACAAATTGCGTTCTGGATCTACCACTTCGACGCGCAAATTTTGGGCGGTCACACGAACGCCGCCCATACGTCCGGGCATCCGTTGCCCCTTCCAAACGCGCCCTTGCCCCGTACCGCCCCCGATGGAACCGGGAGCGCGCCAACGATCCGACTGACCGTGTGTCTTGGGGCCGCCGTGGAATCCATAGCGCTTGACCCCGCCGGCAAAACCGCGTCCCTTCGACGTCCCGACGACGTCTACCCGCTCGCCGACTTCAAAGACATCCACCAAAACCCGTTCGCCGACATCCACGACTTCGTCCTCATCGCGCGCTCGGAACTCACGCAAATGCCGTAGCATCGGTACATCGTTCTGGGCCAGATGCCCTTTTTCCCCTTTACTCATCCGCTGAGGTTTTTTCTGTTCCTCGAACCCCAGTTGAATCGCACGGTAGCCATCGTGCTCAGGCGTCTTCACCTGAGTCACATAACAAGGACCCGCCTCAATCACCGTTACCGGAACGGCTTCACCAGCCTCGTTGAAGACCTGCGTCATACCAACCTTCTTGCCCAAAATTGCCTTCACACCACACCTCCCAAGGGACTGCCGGCGTTGAGCGCTCGCCGCATCATCCCTACGCCGGGACGCTTCGGAGGAGAGAGCCACACGCGCTCCTCCCTCCTCCGCTATCACCGCCCCGTTCGATTTTACTCTAAAGTTTAATCTCGATATCGACGCCAGCCGGCAGATTCAACCGCATCAGGGAATCGATCGTTTTGTTGTCCGGCTCGATGACATCAATCAACCGCTTGTGGGTGCGGATCTCGAAATGCTCGTGCGAATCTTTATCGATGAACGTCGATCGACGAACCGTAAAACGCTCAATCCGCGTTGGCAAAGGAACTGGCCCCACAATCGTCGCGCCTGTGCGTTCCGCTGTCTCCACGATACGTTTAGCCGACTCATCAAGCACGCGATGATCGTACGCTTTCAATCGGATGCGGATCTTCTGCTTAGCCATATACGACCACCTAGTCCAATATCTCGGTGACGACGCCCGCGCCGACTGTCAGACCGCCCTCGCGGACTGCAAAGCGGAACCCTTCCTCAATTGCGACCGGTTCAATCAGATTGACTCGCAAGTTGACCCGATCGCCGGGCATAACCATTTCCACGCCTTCCGGCAGGGTGATCTCTCCCGTCACATCCATCGTCCGGATGTAGAATTGGGGACGATAACCGGTGAAGAAAGCCTTGTGCCGTCCACCCTCGTCCTTCTGCAACACGTACACCTCGCACATGAAGGACTTGTGCGGCTGAATGCTGCCTGGGGCGGCGACGACCTGACCGCGCTGCACCTCATCCCGGTTGATCCCACGGAGCAATAGGCCAGCGTTGTCGCCCGCCAACACCTCTGTCAGCTTCTTGCGGAACATCTCCATATCGGTTACGACCGTGGGGACGGGCTCTTCCTGCAAGCCGACAATCTCGACATCGGTCATCGGCACCATCCGGCCTCGCGTGACGCGCCCGGTCACTACCGTGCCGCGCCCCTTGATCGAGAAGACGTCCTCAATCGGCATCAAGAAGGGCAAATCCTCGTCGCGCTCCGGTTCAGGGATGTAATCGTCGACCACGCGCATCAGTTCCCAGATGCACTCGTATTCCTCCGAATCGGAGTCTTCATTTTCGCTCTGCAACGCATTGAGCGCGCTGCCCTGCACGATGGGAATTTCATCCCCAGGGAATCCGTGCCCATCAAGCAATTCTCGCAATTCCAGTTCGACCAATTCCAACAACTCGGGGTCGTCCATCAGATCGGCCTTGTTCAAGAAGACGACGATAGCGGGCACATTCACCTGGCGAGCAAGCAAGATGTGCTCCCGCGTCTGGGGCATCGGCCCATCCGCGGCCGATACGACCAGAATCGCCCCATCCATCTGCGCTGCACCGGTGATCATGTTCTTGATGTAATCCCTGTGACCGGGGCAGTCAATGTGTGCATAGTGACGATTTTCCGTCTCGTACTCGACGTGAGCGATAGCGACGGTCAGGATCTTCGTCGCATCACGACGGAACATCTTCGCGTCTGCCTTAGCTACGTCATCATACGCCTTATAATCGGCCAGACCCTTCAGAGAAAGCACCTTTGTAATAGCCGCAGTAAGCGTCGTCTTACCGTGATCGATGTGACCAATCGTGCCCACATTGAGATGTGGCTTTGTACGATCAAATGTTTCCTTTGCCATGCCTCACTCCTTTCGAGCAATGTCAGTTAGCAAATGTGATATTTGCTTACCAGCCTCCGCCATTCACAATGGCATCCATCCGTTGCTTATTTACTTCTGCGTAATGATCAAATTCCATCGAAAAATTTCCTCGCCCTTGCGTCAAGCTGCGCAGGGCGGTGGCATAACCAAACATATTCGCCAGCGGAACGTATGCGCGGATCGTCTGCATAGTTCCGGCTCGAGATGAAACCTGTCTGATCTCACTGCCGCGGGCGTTCAGATCGCCCATCACCTCGCCGGTGTAGATATCCGGCGCCACGACTTCCAAATCCATCACCGGTTCCAATAAAATAGGGGCAGCCAAGTCGAGCGCTCGCCCGACGGCTTCAATGCTGGCCACTCGGAAGGCCAATTCCGAAGAGGTGTCTGGATTCATCGTCGCGTCCAGCAATCGAGCTTCAACGTCCACGACGCGATAACCGGACAGCACGCCGCTCTCCATCGCCTCCCGCGCTCCGCGCTCCACCGCGTCCACGTACATCCCGGGCAGGAGGTCGGCGTTCGTCTGGTCAACAAAACGAATCCCCGATCCGCTGGGCAGCGGGCTTAGCGCCATTCGCACGCGGGCGAAGTGCATCCGGCCGCCGGACTGGCGATCAAACACCTTCTCGACCTCGGCCTGTTCCGTAATCGTCTCCCGGTAAGTGACGCGCGGGCGACTCACCCGCCCTTCGACGCCAAACTCTCGCACCAACCGATCGGTCAGGATTTCGAGGTGTAACTCTCCCATCCCGGCAATGAGCGTCTGCCCGGTGTTCTCGTCGGTGCGCACGATGAAGGTGGGGTCTTCTTCCTCCAGTCGCCTCAGGCCCTCCTCAAGGCGATCCTGATCCGCGGCCGTTCGGGGTTCAATCGCCACCGAAATAACCGGCTCCGGGAATACGATCGACTCTAGGATAATTGGCCCCTGAGTGGCGCACAATGTCTCGCCGGTAAATGTATCCTTCAGGCCCAGGGTTGCGCCGATATCGCCCGCGCTTAACCGCTGAATTTCCTCTCGGTGGTCGGCGTACATTCGCAGCAGCTTGCTAATCCGTTCTTTCCGCTGCTTGACGGCGTTGAGCACTCTCGTACCTACCCGCATCTCTCCAGAGTAAACGCGAAAATAGGCCAATCGCCCCACGTAGGGATCTGTTGCAATTTTAAAGACCAGGGCCGCCAGTGGTTCTTCTGGGTCTGCCGGGCGCGCTTCCTCTTTATCGGTGTATGGATTGATCCCTTTCACCGGCGGCACTTCCAAAGGAGAGGGTAGGTAATCCACAATCGCGTCCAGCAGGGGCTGAACCCCCTTGTTGCGCAAAGCTGACCCGCACAAAACCGGTTGCAATTGCCCGGAAAGCGTCGCTTGCCGCAGCGCCTCGCGCAATTGATCGGCCGAAATCGCCTGCCCTTCGAGGTAGCGCAGCATCAACTCGTCATCCGTCTCGACGATCCGCTCCACCGCCTGCTCTCGCGCTTCACATACCGCGTCTTCTAACTCAGGCGGTATATCCAAGATGGTGGGAGATGCGCCCAATTCATCCTCCCAGACGATGGCGCGCATCTCCAGCACATCAACGACGCCGCGAAAGCTGGATTCGCGCCCAATGGGCCACTGGATAGCGACCGGGTTCGCTTGCAACTTCTCGCGAATCGTGCTCAGCGCGTAAGCGAAATCGGCGCCCAATTTATCCATCTTGTTAATAAAAGCGACCAATGGCACGCCAAACGCCCGCGCTTGTCGCCAAACCGTCTCCGACTGCGGCTCAACCCCGGCCACGGCGTCGAAGACGACAACCCCGCCGTCCAGGACGCGCAGGCTACGTTGCACCTCGGCTGTAAAGTCGATGTGCCCTGGCGTATCTACGATGTTAATCTGGCTGCCTTGCCAGAAACAGGTGACGGCCGCCGCCGTAATGGTGATTCCTCGCTCCCGCTCCTGCGCCATCCAATCGGTCACCGTCGTCCCTGCATCTACGTTGCCCATACGGTGCGTGCGCCCGGTGTAAAACAGGATGCGTTCCGTCGTCGTCGTCTTACCCGCGTCAATATGCGCGATAATGCCGATATTTCGAATCCGATTGAGCGGGGTTTGGGCGGCCATCGTTTAATCCAATTTAAAATCGATCCCTAACCTAACCTGGACGAGCCAGCGCCAATAAGCATCGTCAATCGCCAAATCCTTGCTCGCTGTGCAAGGATTCTATCGGGTTAGGCCCTATCGAAAAATAGCTACCACCGATAGTGCGCGAAAGCGCGGTTAGCTCTCGCCATTCGGTGCACGTCTTCCTTCTTCTTGACGGCCGCGCCAGCGCCGTTTACGGCATCCATCATTTCATTGGCCAGCTTATCCGCCATCGACTTGCCGGGGCGACTGCGAGCCGCGCCCAACAGCCAGCGCAAGGCCAAACTGAGTTGACGGCCGGGCGGCACCTCCACCGGAATCTGATAAGTGGACCCGCCAACACGACGCGGCTTGACTTCCACGGTCGGTTTGACGCTCTGGACGGCTTCTTGAACCACTTCGAGGGGCGGGCGATTCATCCGCTCCGCCACGACGTCCATCGCATCGTACATAATCCGCGTGGCCACGCTCTTCTTCCCCTTTTTCATCAGCCGATTGATCAATTGGGAGACCAACACGCTGTTGTAGCGAATATCCGGTTCAACCTCTCGTTTGGGTGGACGATACCTTCGTGGCATAACTCCTCACCTATTCCATTCTACTACTTAGGACGCTTGGTCCCATACTTTGAGCGCTGTTGTGAACGGCCTTCAACGCCTGTTGCGTCCAACGTACCGCGCACGATATGATAACGCACGCCCGGCAAATCCTTGACGCGCCCGCCCCGCACCAGGACGACCGAGTGTTCCTGTAACATGTGGCCCTCACCGGGGATATAGGCCGTGACCTCAATACCATTAGACAGGCGCACGCGCGCGATCTTTCGCAGCGCTGAATTCGGTTTCTTCGGCGTCATCGTTCGCACGTTCGTGCAGACGCCGCTTTTCTGAGGCGCGCCCTTATCGTGCCGGATGCGTTCCTGTTTCAAAGAATTGAATGTGTAATGCAACGCCGGCGCTTGCGCCTTACGGGCCTTGGGTTTTCTACCCTTGCGGACTAACTGGTTGATAGTGGGCATCTTTCCCCCCTCAATCTCAGTGAAGAAGGCCATCCACCCTTGCTGATGGCCTTCCCATAAATGAAATGAATTTATTTACCTGTCAATAGGCGGTAGGGGCTCTTAGCCACCGCCAACGAGCGTGTATTTTAACACACATCTCTGAAAAGTCAAACTAGCTTTTTAGCTCGTCACGGCTTAAAAATAGACGGCAACCGAACTAACGCCGATTACGACTCAGGTTCAACAATCCCATCCCCAGCGTTGGCGGCTTGCCCTTATCCTCGTCCTTGCCGAAGTTCAGGATGTCCCCTTCCTCGGTGATCGCTTCGACTGCCAATCCCAGGCTCTGGAGCTCTTTCACCAACACCTTGAAGGAAGCGGGAACACCCGGTTCCTGAACCGGCTCTCCTTTGACGATGGCTTCGTAGGCCCGAACGCGCCCTTGCACGTCATCCGACTTGATGGTGAGCATCTCCTGTAGCGCGTGAGCGGCCCCATAAGCCTCCAGGGCCCATACTTCCATCTCGCCGAAGCGCTGACCGCCAAATTGCGCCTTGCCGCCCAGCGGTTGCTGTGTGACCAGGCTGTACGGGCCGGTGGAGCGAGCGTGCACCTTATCCTCGACCAGGTGGTGCAACTTCGTCATATAAATCATCCCCACCGTCACCGGCCGATCGAAGGGTTCGCCCGTCTTGCCGTCGTATAGGAGCAATTTGCCCAACGTCGGCAGGGGGTCTGAGGATTCGATACTCACCTGGGTAGCCAGTAACTCCAGCGCCTGGTCCTCTAGATCGGTCACGTCCCGACCGCGATCTTCCAACCAGATGCGCAAGCAAGCCAGTGTGGCCTGTCGGTCAACCTGATTGCGTTCGGACAGGGAACGCTCGTCGTCCTCGAATGAGAGGACCTGGTCCGGATCGTAGCCTCTCTCCTTGAGCCATTCGCGTAACACCGCCCGGCGGGCGTAAATGCGGTCCATAATCAACTGGTCCAGGTCGTAATCGCGGTCGGATAACCAGGCCACGATATACAAGCGCCGCGCTTCCTCGTCGTCTCGCAGCGAGGAGAGTGGATAATTCTGGCTCTTCAACCAGGCCCACGTCCGCTCGCTAATCTCATCCCACGCTCGATCGATCAACCAGGCCCGCGCTAACTCGGCCGCTACCTGTCGCTCGTCCGCCCCATCGAATACCGGCGTGACCGCTCTAAATCCCAGGCGGCTTACCGCCCAACCCAGGTGGGTCTCCAAGACCTGCCCGATGTTCATCCGTCCCGGCACACCCAATGGATTGAGGATCAGGTCGATGGGGGTCCCATCAGCCAGGAAGGGCATATCCTCTATCGGCACGACTTTGGAAATGACGCCCTTGTTGCCGTGACGCCCCGCCATCTTGTCCCCTTCGGTGATCTTTCGCACACGGGCTACGCTGACACGCACCATCTTCTCAACGCCGACTTTGAGGTCCCGGTGTTCTTCCCGGTCGAAGACCATGACGTCTACCACTTTGCCGCGCTCTCCGTGGGGCATACGCAGGCTAGAGTCTTTAACCTCTCGGGCCTTCTCGCCAAAAATCGCTCGCAACAATTTCTCTTCCGGGCTCAACTCTTTCTCACCCTTGGGCGTAATTTTACCTACCAGGATATCCAGCGGGCCGACCTCAGCGCCGATGCGAATGATACCTTCCTCGTCCAGGTCCTTCAAAGCCTCTTCGCCGACGTTGGGGATGTCGCGCGTGATCTCCTCCGGGCCGAGTTTTGTATCTCGGGCCTCGACCTCGTGCTTCTCGATGTGGATCGACGTGAACTTATCCTCGCGCATCATCCGATCGCTGATAAGAATAGCGTCCTCGAAATTGCCGCCCTCCCACGACATAAAGGCGCATAACACATTCTGCCCCAGGGCCAGCGCGCCGTTTTCGGTCGACGAACTATCCGCCAATATATCTCCCAGCGCCACGCGCTGCCCCTTACGCACGATAGGGCGTTGGTCGATGCACGTACTCTGGTTTGAACGCTGGTACTTGCTCAGGTGATAGGAGCGCAATCCATTCTCCTGACGCACGACGATCTCATCCCCCACGACGCTGAGGATCTCGCCATCCTCTTTGGCCTGCAAAACCTGTCCGGAGTCCACCGCCGCCCGCCATTCCATACCAGTCGACACCAGCGGCGCCTCTGGTCGCACGAGCGGCACGGCCTGTCGCTGCATGTTGGAGCCCATCAGCGCCCGGTTGGCGTCGTCGTGCTCCAGGAAAGCGATCAACGAGGCTGAAACCCCAACGACCTGCCCTGGCGCCACGTCAATAAAGTCGATTTTCTCCGGGGGCGCTAAAAGGAAGTGCTCGGCGTGACGGGCCGAGATGCGCTCGCGCACGAAATGGCCCCGCTCGTCCAATTCGGCGTTCGCCTGAGCGACCGTATAGCGATCCTCCTTATCGGCCGATAGGTAGACCACGTCGTCGCTCACGACCGGCACGATGGCTATCTCCTCCAGCAGGTCCAGGGCCGCGACCGCCGCCGCCAGTTCAGCCGAGACCTCAGTCCCCGATTCGGCCACGACATCGCCAGTCTCAGGGTCGACCACGTCTTCTCGCAATATCTGCCCGGTGAGCGCCTCGATCGTCGGTTCCACAGCGCGCAGCACCTTGCGGTAGGGGGTCTCAATGAACCCCAGGGAGTTGACCTGGGCGTGAGTGGCCAAACGACCAATCAAGCCGATGTTCGGCCCCTCCGGCGTCTCAATCGGGCAGATGCGACCGTAGTGGCTATAGTGTACATCCCGCACATCGAAACCGGCCCGCTCGCGACGCAAACCGCCCGGCCCCAGGGCGGACAAGGTCCGCTTATGCGTCAATTCGGACAAGGGGTTCGTCTGTTCCATAAACTGCGAGAGCTGGCTAGAGCCAAAGAACTGGCGGATAATCGCCACCACCGGCCGGATGTTGATCAGGTTGACCGGCGTCAACGATTCGGAATCGCGAATGGACATCCGCTCCACGCTCAAGCGCTCCATACGCCGCAAACCCACGCGGATCTTGTTCTGGATCAGCTCGCCGACCGTCTTGACCCGCCGGTTGCCCAGGTGATCGATATCGTCGGCGTCCACGACGCCATTGTTGATGCGAATCATCCGCTCGATGATGGCGACCAGATCCTGTTTGGTGACGGTGCGATGATCCAAATCGGTGTTCAACCCCAGGCGCTGATTCAGTTTGTACCGCCCCACCCGCTTCAAATTATACCGGCGGGGGTCGAAGAGCTGTTGTTCCAGGTACTCACGGGCGTTATCCAACGTTGAAGGGTCGCCAGGGCGCAAACGGCGGTAAAACTCCAACAGTGCCTCTTCGGCCAACGTGCGCCCCTCATCCAGGTTCCAGTCCGGTTCCTGGCGGATCGTGGTTAGGATGTATTGATGATTGGGGTTCGTGTCGGCGTCCTGGAACAGCGCCAGCAGCTCTTCATCGCTGCCGGTCGTCAAGATGTCGAGTCCCATCGTGTCGTCCACGGCGGCCAACGCCCGCAGGAAAATGGTGACTGGCAATTTGCGCTTGCGATTGAAGCGAATGTTGATGTAATCCGACTTACGGGTCTCAAACTCCATCCAAACGCCTCGGTCGGGAATGAGCTTGGAGGTGCACAACCGTCGCCCCGTCCTGCGATCCTCATCCACGTCCAGGTAGACGCCGGGGGAGCGAATCAACTGGCTGACGACGACGCGCTCCGTCCCATTAACGATAAACGTCCCATTATCGGTCATCAATGGAAAATCGCCGAGAAAAATCTCCGACTCGATGATCTCGCCAGTCTCACGGTTGTCGAGCACGACGTTGACGTGTAACGGGGCCGCGTAGGTGATGTCGCGGTTGAGACATTCTTCTTCGGTATACTTGGGTTCGCCAAAACGATAGGAGAGGTCGAACTGCGATTCTCTTGCCTTGGAACCGGGAAAATATAGTTTGAGGTTGCCATTGAAACTCTCAATTGGTGAGATCTCATCGAATAGTTGGGCTAACCCATCCTCCTGCAACCAACGAAAAGATTCGATCTGGACCTCAATCAAACGAGGTAGTTTCTTCGCACTGCTGATACGGGCATACGACTTATTCCCCAAACTGTTCATTAGCGCCTAATCCTTTCTTTCGCCCTCTTTCCGAGAGTCTATAAAAATGAGGTTCTCTGGGATTTCGCATGGCGAGACCCTAAAGGTTTTGCTCAAGGCCGCGCAAACAACGTTTTTGCCTTAAACAATGACCTTTTTCCATCAAAACCAGCGCAAAAACCTTTAGGGTCTATGAT
>DAOTUC010000338.1:0-14681 GCA_034437315.1 Anaerolineae bacterium | reverse complement strand
AGACCCTAAAGGTTTTGCTCAAGGCCGCGCAAACAACGTTTTTGCCTTAAACAATGACCTTTTTCCATCAAAACCAGCGCAAAAACCTTTAGGGTCTATGATGGGCCATGCGAAATCCTGAAGACCCTTCCTGGGTAGGAGCCCAACCCCTGTTGGGCGGTTTTAGCACAGAAACGACAGCACAGAAACGGTCAACGGGGGTTGGCTACTACCCATAAGGTGATTGAGTCGACACTCATTCACGGGTATTGGGTTTTAGCAGAGGGGCGCTAACTGGGGATAAAAGGGGATGGGCGGCGGTAAAAATCACGGCTCGACGCCGACTATCGGCGTCGTAAAGGCAAAGGTCGCTCCCTTGCCTAGCTGGCTCTCAACCCAGATCTGCCCGCCGTGGAGTTCAACCAGGTTCTTGACGATACAAAGCCCCAACCCGGTGCCTGGCTTCTCCAACGCTTCGGCGTTAGAAGAGCGAAAGAATTTGTTGAACAGCCTCGCTTGATCCCCTGCCGAAATACCGATGCCGGTATCCGATACGGCGCAATGGACGTAATCGCCCTGCCGCCACACGCGCACGCGAATGCGCCCGCCCTCAGGGGTGTATTTGTAGGCGTTGCTGAGCAAGTTTATCAGGACTTGCGCCAATCGCGCCGGGTCGACGTCAACCTGCGGCAAGTTCTCCTGGACATCCAGCTTCAACTGCTGATTCCGCGCCTCAATCTGCCCCTGGGTCGCCTGGAGGGCGTCTCGCAACACATCCTCAAAATCACTCGGCCGGCGTTCGAGTTGCATGTGTCCGGTCTCTATGCGCGAGACATCCTGGAGGTCGGAGACCAGGATCGCCATCCGCACGACGTTGCCGCGAATCGTCTGGATGAACTGCGCCTGTTGGGGCGATAGCGAACCGCACGCCTCCTTCAGGAGCATATCCGCGTATCCCTGGATTGACGTCATCGGTGTGCGTAACTCGTGGGCGACCAACGAGACGAACTCCGACTTGGCTTGATTCGCCTGCTGCACCCCCTCGTAGAGGCGCGCGTTCTCAATGGCGATAGCGGCGTAATCGGCCAGGGCCATCAAAAGCTGGCGCGCGTGTTTGGAAAAAGGCCGCCCGCTCACGGAGTTCCCCACGCCCAGCACGCCGACCGTTTTCTCGCCAATTTTGAGCGGCGCCGAGAGCATCGCGTGGGTATCGGTGATCGATCCTTTGTGGATAGCCTGGGTCGCCAACTCTTCAGGGCTGCGATGAGCCGTCCGGTTCACCGTGCCGTTCACCCGCCGGCGATGTAATTTCGTGCTCAACTCGCCGCTCTCCTCGTCCATCAGCATCAGGGTCGCTTCTTCGGCCTCAATGACGTAGAAAATCGCATCCAGGATCCGCTCCAGGAGCTGTTCCTTCGACAACATTGACGTGACCGATTTTCCCACGTGATACAGGATGTCCATCTCCTGGACGCGCTGGCGCAATTGCTGATTCGCCCGGGCCAGGTGCTGGGTGAGCGCCTCCTTCTCCCGGCGCAAACGCACCTCGGTCAACGCCCGGTCAATGGCGGCGAACATCTCGTCGGCGGTGAAGGGCTTGCTCATATAGTCCTTCACCCCCTTGCGAAAGAACTCGACTGCGATAGCCTCAGAACCGTGGGAGGTGATGAGGATAATGGGCACGTCGATGCGTTGCGTGCGGAGCGCGTCAATCACCTGAAAACCGTCCATACGCGGCATCTCCAGATCGCAGAAAATCAGATCCGGCGGATCAGCCAGCACCATCTCCACCCCTTCGCTGCCGTCGGCGGCCTGTAACAGCGTGAAGCCCTCGCGCCGGGCCAAGGTATCGGCGATAAACTCCCGTATGTGACGACTGTCGTCGATAACCAACACACGCACGTCCGCTTCCATAGACCTCCTATGCTGAGCGCCTACTTTTTGGGCTGGTCTAATTATAGCGCAATTCATCCACCCATCCATTAAGGGAGCGTTACGATTGGATAACAAGGAAACGGAAGGGGTATGTTTCAAACGATCTAGGGCGCAAACCAAAGCAACTGTCAATCAGGCGGAGACCGATTCCACCAAGACGGTATCCACGCCCGGCAACGGCGTCGTCAAGAGCGACCGGGCGCGGGAACAATCTAACGTGCAATCCAGCGGGCGGATCGCATCCGCCTCGACTGCCAGCGCCGGGACGACGTGCGCCTCAATCGCTTCGACGGATACGCCGTAGAAACGCAGCAAACGCAGGCCAAAATCGTAGCGCGAGAGCGCCTGCCCCCCCGCCACGTGGAGCACGCCGGTGTACGCCATCCCCGCCAACTCGACCAGGGCCGCCGCCAGGCTCTCGACCCAGACGGGGCAGCGGTACTCGTCGGTGAAAAGGCGTACATCCTTGCCCGCCGTCACGTCGCCCACGACCCAGCGCGACTGTCTATCCCGGCGGGGTCGCCAACCGTAGATCAGCGAGGTGCGCACGATGACCGCCTCGGCGCCCGACGCACGCACCGCCGCCTCCGCTCCGGCCTTGCTGCGCCCGTAAGGCGTGATTGGCGACGGCGCGTCCGCCTCGGTGTAGCGCCCCCGCTCCCCGTCGAACAGCACATCGGTGGATACGTGTACCAGGCGCGCGCCGACCTCGGCAGCCGCCCGCGAGACGCGGCGCGTCCCCTCGACGTTGACGGCGTGGAAATCCTCAGCCTTAGCGCGCCCCGGATTGAGCGCCGCCGTATGGACGATCACCGCCGGACGCACTCGGTGAATCAGGCGCCGCACCGCCGCCCCATCCCGCACGTCCAGCCGGCGCCAGATCACACCAGGCCAGGTCGAGACCGGCGCTGCGGACTGCGTAAGATAAGTCGCGCTCACGTCCCAATCCGCCTGCGCCAGGCGAACGACCCAATCCCCCAGATAGCCGCTGCCGCCGGTGATGAGGGCGCACTTGCCTGTGAGATCACCCATTGACGTCCTCCGTCAGATAGAGCAATAAAGCGGTCAGCGAATAACCGTCCTGTAACTGCCTGTCCCGGATCATCCGTTTGATCTGTGATCTGGAAACCCAGCGGAACGCTCGCACCTCGTTGTGGTCGAAATCGCCATTCTCTCCCACGGCCCGGCATTGGACGACGTGGAACACCTTGTTGGCGATGCCGTTCATCGGGTAATAAGTATAGATCAACGCGTGATCCGCCGTTTCGTAACCCGATTCCTCCCACACCTCGCGCCGGGCGGCTTCCAGGGCCGATTCGCCATCCTCTATGCCACCGGCCGGGATCTCCCACTCGATTGACTCGATGACGTAGCGGTACGCGTGTACCAGCAGAATCTGCCCCTCGGCGTTTTCGACCAGGACGCCGACCGCTTCCTTGTCGAAATCCAGGACGTGGTGGGCCTCCACGATCCGGCCGGCGGGGAGCTGGACCCGATCGACGTACAGGTTGACCCACGGATTTTCGTAGATGATCGTGCGCGCCAATCTCTTCGGTTTCATTTTAGCAGGCCACCCGGTAGACGATCTGCTCGTGATAGCCGGTGATGACCTTGACGTAGCCCCTGAGGCGCTCGACGAGATCCTCATCTAGCGACCGGTCGCCGGTGTCGACCAACAAAGGGCGCCCGCCTAGCGCGTGGATTTTGTCGACCGTGCTGACGACGAGTATGTGTTCCGCTCCCACCCGCCGGATCACACGCGGGCTGATCTGCTGGTTCCCCCGGCCAAAGATGTAGCCCTGCCCACCGATGGGCGTGACGACGATCCTGGCCCGGCGTCCTTCTTCCAATAGCGCCAGCAACTGCGACTCATTCACGGCGGCGGCGACGAGGCTTTCTACAGCGAACACGTCCACACCGACCAACGTTTTCCCCACGCCCACCCGCTCGGCGATGGCCATCGCCTCCGCCTCGCGCAGGCGGGAGACCCGGCCCGCCAGGAAGGCGCCCGCCAGGTCGCCCGCGCTGTCGGGGTTGGCCGCGTAGACCGCCGAATGGATCTTCACCCCCGGCGGGATACCCAGTGTTGGCAGGCGCTCTCCCACCGCCGTGTAGACGTCGCGCGCCGTGCCGTCGCCCCCGGCGAAGAGCAGGAGATCCACGCCCCGGCGCGCCATTGCCCGGGCCGCGCGCCCAGGCCGGCCACCGGATTGACGATCAGGCCGAGTCGTTTTGGGTGTGTTTCATTTCATTTGGGTCCAAGTTCGTAGTAGGCGTCGCCGTAAAAGCGCGCTGAAGCCGCTATCTAGCGCCGCTACCCAGCGCCCGCACTACAAACAGCACTCAAAGCATTTGAAACACACCCATTTCGTATAACGGGCGAGGCGGCCCAAGGTTACGGGCTTGTCCCCCGAATAGTACCAATTTCCTATACATACAGGGCTTGACAAGCCTATCGGGCGACGTATACTTGAATCGAAATGGAAAGCGATATGTTGAATGAAGCACAAAACGATCAGACGCCCATAGAAGAATCTGCCGCCGAAGAGACCTCAGAAAGCGTGTGGCGACGGGTCTGGGGGCGCGTCACCTACGCCGTCAGGTGGATGCGCAATCCCGACGCGGTAGGACGCCCTATCACGCTGAAACCACGCAATCTCAGGACGCTCATCCTGCTGATTTTGGGCAACGTGATTGTCCTGGCCCTCGTCGCCGTGGGCGTTTACCAGGCGGCCCAGGCCCCGCCCCCCATTCAACCGGTGTTCATCATTCCCACCGCGCCCGTGCCCGAGCCCAGCCCGACCGCGACGCCCGCCCCTAGCCCCACACCGTTCGGCAGCGGCGGCGCTATCGCCTTCACCCGGCGGCGAAATGGCAACACCGACGTATACGCCCTGAACCAGAGCGACCGGGGTTTAATCCGCTTGACGAACAATCCAGCCGAAGACCGAGATCCAACCTGGTCGCCCGACGGCGATTACGTGGCCTTTGCCTCCAATCGGGCCGATAACTGGGACATCTACCTGCTGGATCTACTCAGCGGCGCGCTGATCCGCCTGACCCACGACCCGCACTATGACGGCAATCCCGTCTGGTCGCCCGATGGAGAGTGGATCGCGTTCGAGACCTACCGCCACGGCAGTTTGCACATCTACGTGATGAGCACCGCCGGGCAACAACTGCGCCGGATCACTGACGACGAAGCGCCCAATTATGAACCGGCCTGGACGCCCGACAGCCAGGCGTTGGCCTACACCAGTTTCGTCAGTGGGACCAAGGACATCTTCGTCCAACGACTGGATGGCGATGGAGAGGCGACCAACATCACCCGCAGCCCCGATGTGGACGAATATATGCCTGCCTGGGCGCCCAACGGCGTCCAACTGGCCTACGTCAGCGGACCCATCGGCAATCCCTCCATTCAGGTCGCCGCTTTCGATTGGGACACGATGACGATCGACCAATCTCAAACCGAGCTTTTTGGGGCCGGCCTCTCGCCCGTCTGGTCTCCCGACAGCCAGAGCTTTATCTACGCCTACGAACGGGGCGGATGGAGTCACATCGTCGCCGCCAGCGTCGCCGGATGGGGGCTTTTCCACGAACTCTACAGCGTCGCCGATCCAATGGACGACCTGACCTGGAGCCGCGTGGCCCTCTCGCCCCGTATCATCGCCCAGGCCGAGAACAACACGCCGCTTGATGCGCCGGGCGATAGGGCTTACGTCGAATTGATCAAGTCCACCGCCCCCGCTGGCCCGCCTTACGAGTTGATCCCCCTGCCCAACGTCACCGTCGAAGCGCTTCAACCGACAGTTGAAAACACCCCCACCGTGACGGTCGAGGCTGAGAAAGAGGAAGAAGACGAGAACGAGGAGGAGGAAAATGTGGACGAGGCGTCGGAGGAAACGACCCCAGTCCCCACGCCTACCCCGCGCCCGAAAGACGACGTCGGCCCATTTCTATCGGATCGGGTGAACGAGAGTTTCAACGCCCTGCGCCAACGGGTGATTAAGGAGGCCGGCTGGGATTACCTGGGTCGCCTCGACCGGGTGCAACTCTCGATGAACCACATCCCGTCCTCGGGTCACACGCGCAAGAGTTGGCACGTCTGCGGGCGGGCTTTCTCCCTGGCGCAAGAGCCGTACAACGCGGATCCACCGCTCATCGAAGTGGCGCGCGAGGACGTCGGCAACACCACCTATTGGCGAGTCTACATCCGCGCCGCCGCGCAAGATGGCAGCCTGGGGGAACCCCTGCGCGAGGGGATCTGGGATTTGAGCGCCCGGCCGGCAGGCGGGCAGGCGCTGGTCGATGGCGGCGCAATCAAGGCGCAGATCCCGGCCGGTTATTACGTCGATTTCACCGCGTTGGCCCGCGATTACGGGTGGGAGCGGACGCCGGCCCTGTGGCGCTGGCGCTACTTCTGGCCCGACGTACGCTGGTGGGAATACATCAACACCGGAGATACCACCTGGTGGGAATGCATGCTAGACGTCTTCCCACACCAGGAGATTGAGGCCGCCTTCGGCCCCATCCCGCCTGAATATCGCACCCACACCGGCGTCGAGGGCCGGGAAAAGGAGCAGGGCGAGTGATACACCCGGACGGTGATCGTGTGCCGGCGTCTATCGTGATCCTGACCGGCGCGCGCGACGCGGGCAAAAGCACCGTGTGCCAGAAGGCGGTCGCCCTGGCCCGGGCCGCCGGTTATACGTGCGGCGGGGTGCTGACACTCAAGCACGCCGGGGGCGCCCTGGATGTGCTCGACGTACAAAGCGGCGAGAGACGCCGCTTGACGATGGACCGCCGCACACCGTCCACAGTAATCCAGGGCCGATTTCTGTTCGACGCCGAGACAATCGCCTGGGGCGACGAGGCGCTCCGGCGGGCGCAGGATTGTCAATTGCTGGTAGTGGACGAACTGGGCCCGCTGGAGATTGAGCGCGGCGGGGGCTGGCAAGCAGCGCTCGACTTGCTGCGGGAAGGCGCTTTCACGCTCGCTCTCGTCGTCGTCCGCCCCGAACTGCTGGCGCAGGCGCAACGTCGATTCGAGCCGCAAGTGACGCTCCTCGTCGATGAGGACAACCGGGACGGCCGGCCGGGTCAAATCGCGGCTATGTTACACGCAGCGCGAGGTAATAGGCGACAAATCCGCTAGGCGCTGTAATCCTTGAGCCCCTCTTGCAACACCCGCAACGGCAACAAGCCGCATTGCGAGCGCGAAGGCCCCAGCTCGATCCCCAGCATCTCGAAGATGTCCTCATCGGTCAAAGCCCGCAATTCCTCCACCGTCTTGCCCTTGATCAATTCGGTGAACATCGAGGCGGACGCCAGGCTGATGACGCATCCCTGCCCCTCGAAGCGCACGTCGCTGACGCGCCCATCCGCCAGGCGGAGATCGATTCGCACCACGTCCCCGCAGACCGGGTTGTCCCATTCACAGGAGATGTCCGCGTCCGCCAGTCGCCCCTCGTTCCGCGGATTGCCGTAATGATCCAGAATGTGCTCGCGATATAAGTTTTCCATCATGCCCTCCCAAACATATCCTGGGCTTTGAGAATGCCCACAATCAAGCGGTCGACCTCCTCACGGGTGTTGTAGAGGTAGAAGCTGGCCCGCGCCGAGGCGACCAATCCATACCGCCGGTGCAGCGGTTGCGCGCAGTGATGCCCGGCCCGGATGGCGATCCCCTCCCAATCGAGCACCTGCGCCAGGTCGTGAGGGTGAATCGATTCGATGGTGAAGGAGACCAATCCACACCGCTCATCGGCCGGCGGTCCGATCACACGCACGCGCGGTTCCGTCTCGGACAACTCCGCCAGTCGATCCAGCGCGTAGGCGGCCATTTCCTGTTCGTGCGTCCATATCGCCGCCATACCCACGTCGCTGAGATAATCAATCGCCGCCCCCAGCCCCACCGCCTCGGCGATGGCCGGCGTGCCCGCCTCGAACTTGCCCGGCAAGTTGGCCCAATTCGATTCGGTACAGGTCACCCGGCGGATCATACCGCCGCCGCCCAGGAAGGGCGGCATCGCCTCCAGGATCTCCGGCTTGCCGTAGAGCACGCCAATGCCGGAAGGCCCGCACATCTTGTGGCCCGAAAAGGCGAAGAAATCGCAATCCAGCGCCTGGACGTCTACCGGCAGATGAGGGACGCTCTGGGCGGCGTCGACCAGGACCCGCGCGCCGGCGGCGTGGGCGCGGGCGACGATCTCCTGGGCCGGGTTGAGGGCGCCCGAGACGTTGGAGATGTGGACGAAAGCGACGAGTTTGACCGGCCCATCCAACGCGCGGTCGAGATCGTCCAGGTCCAGCCGACCCTCGTCGGTGATAGCAACCGGCGTCAGTTCAGCGCCCACCTCTTGGGCCAGCAACTGCCACGGGATCAAGTTGCTGTGATGTTCCATCTCGGTGACGACGACGCGCTCGCCCGGCCCCACGTTGGCCCGCCCCCAGGCGTAGGCGGCCAGGTTGATGGCCTCGGTCGTGTTGCGGGTGAAGATCACGCCCCGGCGATCGGGCGCGTTGATGAACGCAGTGACCTTATCCCGCGCCCCCTCGTAGGCCGCCGTCGCCTCCTCGCTCAAGGTATGCACGCCCCGGTGAATGTTGGCGTAGTGGGCGCGATAAAACTGGTCGAGGGCCTCGATCACGACCAGAGGCTTCTGCGACGAGGCAGCGTTATCCAGGTAAGCCAGGGGATGACCGTGCACCTTTCGCGCCAGGACTGGAAAATCGGCCCGTAATCTTTCCGGATTCAATTTCATTTTCTCACTCCCATCTATTTTTCTTTCCTTCGTAGCGTTGGGCCAAGGCCTATCGCCACGACCGACAACCACGTCAGGCCCGTCAGCGCCGCGCCGATCTTCAACGCCGGCGGGTCGTATACCATCTCCACGCGGTGATCGCCGGGCGGCGCGCAGAGGGCGCGCAGGACGTAATCGGCCCGTAGCAACGGCGTCGCCGATCCATCGACCGTGGCCCGCCAACCAGGGTAATCCACCTCGCTGAAGATCAACAGACCGCCCGCGCCCCGCACATGGACCGTGATCCGGTTCCCCTCATCCCGCAGCGAGATCACCTCGGCGGGGCCGGACGCGGCAACGTCCGGCGCGCAAGCCGCGCCGGACACAGCGTCCGCCGGGGCGAGCAACGCGGTCTGGCGCGGGTCGAAATCAGGATCGTGAATGCGCGCCAGCACCGCCTCATCGTCCAACACCTCGACCTCCTGCACGAACCAGGCCCGGGGCAGCGCGTCCGGCCGCTCGTAGACGTAGACGCCGGAATGCGCCAGGAGCAATGCTGGCTCTTGTTCCGCCTCTATCGCTGACGCCTCCGAGAAGTCCAGCCTGTCGCCGGAGACGAGATAGCGCGCGTTCAACAGGTCGTAGGTCCGGGCCAATGGATCGGGCCGCGACGTGATGAACGTCTCGTAGCGCTGCAGGATCAGGGGGTCGTAACCGAAGACGCTGCGCAGACCGAAGGGCAATCCGCCGTTCTGCAGGGAATCGCTCAGGCCCCAGGGCAGCACCCGCGCCGCACCCCACGCCGCGCCCCACGCCGCGTCGACCTCCCCGTGGGTCTCCTCTATCGCCTGGGCGACGGCGCCCCAATAGGTCTGGCCCTCTATTGCCTGTTCCAGCGCTGTTGGGCGAATCGTTGACGCGCCGAAGGTCCACAGATCCAGCAGGATCAGCCCCAGGGCGAGGGCACCGAAGTGAACGCGCGATCCAGACGCCCGCCGCCAGGCGGTCAACAGGCCAACCGAGAGGAGGAAGAACAATAGGAACAGGGCGACATGGTTGGCCAGGTGCCACAAGCGCCCCGCCGCCGGGTGCGACTCGCGGCCCCAGGCGAAGGCGGCGAAACAGAGCGCGATCAGGCCCACTGCGCCCAGCGCCGTCCCCCGCACAAGCGCGCCGGTCAGCGCGCTTGTTAGCGGGGCCAATAATCGCCGGCGTGCGTCTTCTTCTTGGGCTCCCTTCACTTCTTTTGTATTGCTGGCGTCGCTTGATCCTTGCAGAGCGCTTACCATCAAGCCCGCCAGGCCGGCGGCGGCCAACGTGAACAGAAAGCCAGCCCGGGCCGGCGCGCGCATCGCATCGAACAGCGGCGCGAAGCGATAGAACAACAGGTGTAGCACGCCGTACTTGCCCAGCGCGAGAAGCAACGCCCCGCCGCCCAGGATCGCCAGGAAAGCGGTCAACCGGTGGCGCAAGCGCAATCCCAGCAAGGTCAGGAGCAACGGCAGGACGCCGACGTAGAAGATGATCTCGTCGTAGACCCCGTCGCCCCAGTAGCCAGTGTGAACCGGCTCGCCGAAGAAGTTGGGCGCCAGCAGCGTCAACAGGTAGCCCGGCGGCCAGGAGAAGCGGGCAGCGAAATCATACGAGGCGGCGTCCCGTGTGGAATGGCTCACGAACTCGAGCAGAGGGAAAAACTGCACTGCCGAGAGGGCCAATCCCACGCCCGTCATCACGCCCGCCAGCGCCAGCGCGCGGATCACCTCCCACACCGAACGGCTCTCCCGCCAGGTCTCCCAGGCGCAGAAGGCCGCATAACCGCCCAATCCCAGCGCCACGTAGACGAAGGTCGCTGTATGGCCCGCCAGGATAGAGAGCGCGACTGGAACGCCGCCCAAAATCGCCCGGCGCCACCGGTCGGACGCAGCGCGCGTCACAGTTCGCCGGTACGCCCAGAGCACGAAGGGCAACCAGGCGCCGGTCATCACGACACCTAAGTGGCCCGCCGACACGCGAACGAACGTATAGCCGCTGAAGGCGAAGACGGCGCCGCCGGTCAACGCGCCCCATGCCGACGCGCCCTCGGATCGCAGCCAGAGGTACGCGCCCACCCCGGCCAACCAAACGTGCAGCACAACAATCCACCCCAGCGCCTGGGAGACCGGCATGAAGAGCGCCAGCCAGGTCGGGGGGTAGAACAGCGCCGGTTGCGGGTTGGCGACGAAGGGAACGCCGGAGAAGATGTAGGGGTTCCACAAGGGAAACCGGCCTTGCTTCACCGAGGAGACGGCGAAGTTGAGCCAGTGGTAAAACGCGTTGACGAGGTCTTTGCCCGCGACGATGTGGTCGGACGGCAGACGCAGCACATCCCAGTAAAAGACGCCGCACAGGAGCGCCAGAGCCGCCACAGGCCACGCCCGTTCCAACCGCGCCCATCGGTTCTTCAGGAAATTAGCCATAAGGACAAGGCGAGTATATCACGATTGGGCCAACCTGCAACTTGTGACGTAAGACTTTCGGGATAAAGCATCGTGCAAATGTAGGGCGGGTTTCTTACCCGCCATCTGGCGGCAGGTATGAAACCTGCCCTACATCTGGGGTTAACACGGATGCCCCGGTTTGTTGAGAAAGACACGTCTGATGCTGGGATTAAATGTAGAACTTGTCAGGGTCGATCTCTTCGCGCAGAATGCGCAATTCCTCATCCGTCGGCGCTTCATTTTGCCCGACCTCGTCCGGCACAATCAGATCGAAGCCGGTGCTGGCGATGACTTCTTCCACCGTGACGCCGGGATGGGTCGAGAGGAGCCGCATACGCTTGCTCTCCTCCTCGAAATCCAACAGCGCCAGGCTGCTGACGACGCGGAAGGGTCCGGTGTCCGGCGGCAATCCGGCGGCCTCGCGAGCGCCGGGGCCGGTCAGGTAACCGGGCGTGGTCAGGAAATCCACCTGGGGGACGAAGCGGCGTTTGTCGTGCCGCATAATGCTGATGGTGCGCCAGCATAGCGACCCGACGTCGTTGCCGCCGCCGGAGCCTGGCAGACGGACCTTGGGCGGGTGGTGTTGAGGGCCGATGATGGTCGAGTTGAGATTGCCATACGGGTCGATCTGCGCGCCGCCCAGGAACCCAAAGTCGATGAAACCGCGCGCGGCCGTCTCCATAATGTCGCAGATGCCAGAGGCCGCCACGCCACGGTAGAAGGTGCGACTTTCACCCACGGCGCGGGGGAGTTTTTCTAACCGGGCGCCGGCCCCACCGAACTCGAAGATGGGGACGAGATTGGGAGCGTGCATCTTTTGAGCCAGGTTGGCGGCTAACATCGGTATGCCGGTGCCGATGAAGGCAGTGACGTTATCCGGCATCTGGCGCGCCGCGATACAGATGAGCAATTCAGTGGCGTTATACGTCTGCTCGTTCATCGTCTCCCCTCCTCCTCGGCCCGGAGCGCATCGAGCCGTTCGCGCCCGACCAAATCCAGGTATGCCTGGTGATTGGCTAGATCGTGTACGTATTTATCCAGGTATGATTGGGCGCCCGCCTCCGTCTTCGCCGCCGAGACCCATTCCCGCAATTGCTCCTCGTCCCGGGCGTAGCAATAGACCATCTCGCCGGGGTGAGAACCGTAAGGGGCGTGGACGACCGCGTCTACCAGGTAGTAGGGGATCATCGTTCGGTCGGGTGTGCGGCGAATCTCCTCCGTATCGACGATCTCCTCGGCGCTGATGATGAGTCGCTTGCACGCCCGCGACATCTCGAAGGCGAAGCCGGATATGCCCTCAATCTGGGCGTTGCCGTATTTGTCGGCGCGATGGACGTGGATCAGCCCCACATCCAGGATCAACGCCGGGATCAGGCAGACCTTTATGCCGCTGAAAGGGCATTCGACGACCTTGGCGGCGCTGTACTTGAAGGTGTCGCTGCCCAACATAGCCCGCGCGGGGATGAAGGGCACGCCCATTGAGGCAGCCTTGAAACGCCAGGTGATGCCGCCGTTGGACCATTCGACGACTTTTTCGACCTGACCACTTTCCACCGCCCGCCTCAGAGCGTTGGAAACACCGAAAACTTCCAGCCCGATGTAGGTGATATCGAGCGTCTTCACGATCCCCGCGCCCAACCAGAGATCTAACTCGGTCACACCCTGTCCGGCGACGCGGAGATCCTTTATCCCCTGTCGGATGACCTCCCGCACCAGCGTCATCGGGCAACGAACGGTGCCGTATAGCTCGGCGCCGATGTAACAGCCATCGTAGACAAAGCGGGAGACGGCCTCCTCCTCCGTCATAACTTTATCGACCAGCGCCCGCGATTTCTTCTCCCGGTTCCATTGGCGGAACTCGTCCAGATCGGGGGGCTGAATCAACTCGCCAATTCCTGATTCGATGATGTGCATAGAATGCCTCCTTCCTCGACTACAGACAATTGAGGGCTCGCCTAACTCGTTCGTTTAACACGGACCACAGTCCGCGTTGGGCCGCCGGACCGCAGCCCGACGGGGATGGGTTGAAAGAGGAATACTAGGATGTGCTTGCGCCGTTATGGCAGGTTATCTAGGATCGTCTGCACATTCGGTCGATCGCCAGCTGATTGCCCAACGTGACGCCATACGATTTGACCATCAGCGTCGATGATGAAGACGGAGGGCGCGGCGATTTGATCCCCCAGGAGATTATACACGCCGAAAGCGGAAGCGACCTCGTGATCACGATCGGCCAACATAGTGTACGCCGCTTGAATGGCCTGCTGGACGCCGCGCACGGCCGATGGCGAGGCGACCGCCAGAGCGACGATTTCCGTCTCGTTGGCCTGGAATGCCTTGTAATGCTGTTGCAACTGCACGAGTTGCGTGTAGTCAGGTCCTCAGCCGCATCGTTGGAAGAAAACGAGCGCCACCGGTCCCTGCGCCAACTGCTCCGTGAGCGTGAATGTGCCCCCGTCGGCCCGCTCAAGGGTGAAGTCGGGCGCTGCCTCTGGAAAGGCGGCGGTCAATTCCGGCGTCGGAGTCGGCGGGATAGGCGTGGGTTCGGTCGTCGGCGTAGGCAGGGGAGACGCGACGACAGCCTCCGGAGACGCGGGCAACGTCGCCGCCGCTTGGGGCGCCGCTTCGGGCAACGTCATATTCTCCCCGTGAATGACGACGTCTGCCTGCTCTCGTTGCGCCGCCAGCCACGCTTGCACGTCCTCGCCCTGACTCTCCAGGCTCTCCATACCGGCCTGGACGCTGAGCTGGCGCTGGATGGTCTGCTCGAATATCGACCGCGTAAGCCCCATCGCACTCAACGCCTCGTCGAGCGCCTCGTCATCTACGTGCCAGGCGGCCTGGAAATCTCCGATCTTATCGGCGACCTGTTCCGCCGTCGGCGTCTGAATCGGCGGCGCGGCGGATAGGATAAGCGCCTGGTTGATCAACTGCTGCAACGTTTCCTCTGGCGTTGGCGCGGTCTGCCCGGCTATACCGCTCAAGACCTGGTCGAGGAGGTAAGCCTGTCGCCACGTGGATTGTTCGATGGTCTCTCCATTGACGCTGGCGATGATTGGCGCGGGAGTAGAGGTGGGAGGCGCGGACTGAGCCGGCGGGCTCGCGCCTTGACCGAGGAAGGCGAACAACAGAATCAGGCCGCCGACGACGGCGACCCCGACGCCCAAAATGATCCACATCTGAGATGAAACGTATCTTTTCATCATCCTTGTTCCATAAGGCCTTATCCCAGCCAACTTGAATAACCATCAATATGATTTAATGATACTTATCTTTCCAGACTTGTCAACTGAGCAGCCTTTCACCTAACCGCGCGACACCTACCGGGCGGATTTCCAGACTGTCAGAAGCTTGCGTTATATCAGCGATGAGATAGAATGTAATTATTTGATGGGCACAAATCCTGGATGAGGTCCATAAGATGAAGCGCAAATTGAACGTCGTCCTAATGCTGTTCGGGGCAGCGACGCTGGCATTCCTGGCCGGGTTGTCCATCAGCCCCGACATGGTTTCTGGCGTCGTGTTGCCGACGTTGGCGCCCACC
>DAOTUC010000337.1:0-2943 GCA_034437315.1 Anaerolineae bacterium | reverse complement strand
CAGGCCGGCAATGTACAATAGCGCTCGTCCAACATCTCAAGGCTGAACGGTTTCAGCGCCTCGACCAGTTCTTCTTCCGATACGCCGGCGACCTTGACCATCAGTTCTCGATTGGTGGGATCCTCGCCCATCATCGAACCCAGCGACAGGATATTGCCGCCCATCTCGGCGATCTTGCCGGTGATCTTAGCCAGCACGCCCTTCTCCTCCGGCACCAACATCGTCACTCGAACGCCTTCCTCACGAGCGCCCAGCACTTCCAGGAAGATCTTGAACATATCGGTCTCGGTGATAATGCCGACCAGCTTATCGTCGCGCATGACCGGCATGCCGCCAATTTTGTTGTCGGCCATCATGCGGGCGGTCTCCTCCAGGGGCGTATCCTCTGTCACCGTCAGCACGTCTGTGGTCATCACGTCCTCTACCTCCATCTTGGAAAGCAGGTAGGGGATCTCGTAAATGCTCAACGTCGTAGCTGGGGAGGGGGAAACCTCCAGCAGGTCCACCTCCGAGACGATGCCTACCAATTTCCCCTTTTGGTTCAACACCGGCAAACGGCGGACGTGTTCACTGTGCATCAATTCCAGCGCTTGATCGACTGGTTTGTCTGCGTTGACCGTAATGGGGCGTCTTGTCATTCTGTCCTTCACTAACATCGCGTCTAACCTCCTTATTTATGTTCCTATAGTATCTCAATAAACTGGGAAGCGGGCTCATCTTCCCCTACTTATTGAGAAGACACTTCCTATAAAACTATTGCCAGCATTCGACGGGCTAATCCTCTAAGACTATTTTACTCAAATCGCGAGATTTTACCAATTGCCGCCCCCCTCCTTCGGGCAGCTAATCGCCGCCGACTCACAAATCGGCGACTTCCAAGTCGACGTCGGCCAACAGCCCCATCTGAGCCAGCTCGGTCAGAAGGCGGGAACAGTTCCGATCTTCGACCAAGACCGCCGCCGGGCCCACTCGATGGCCCAGCAAGCGGTTGATGCGGGCCGATGCGGTCATCTGATCCAGAATCTCCGCGTCCGAAACCCGCAACAAAAGCACACGCGCCAGGTGGGCCTCGCGGCCCCGCGCATCCCAGCGGGTCAGCGCCGCCTCCACAAAGCGGGGCAAAGGCGACGCATCGCCGGTTACCCGGTCGAGGAAGGCCAACACACGCGCCACCGGGATTCCTTGGCTGCGCCCGCGCTCCAATGACGTCGGCGTCAATCGGTAGACGAAGGTCGCCCTGGAAGGGGGGACATCCAACGCCGGCGACGAGACCCAATCGGCGACGCGGGATAATTGAAAACGCTCGTAGCGGCGCGCTGGCGGCGCGCAGACCGCAAAATCTCCCCTGATTGTCAGGAGATCCATCTCCTCCGGTTGCGAATCAAGCGCCGCCGCCCCCAAAAAGGCCGCGCCGATCGCAGTCACGCGAAAGGCCGTCCACGCGCCCCTCTCGCTCCCCCGACCCACGTCCAGCATGCCCAACCAGGTCAAAGGGCAGGCCAGCAGGTAGCGAATGAGCGCGCCTTCGACGGCGTCCCAGTTCTCCACGCCGGATAGATACGCGCTTGTCTCGGCGTGACGGATGTACCAGGTATCGTGATCCCCGTCGGGGCGCTGGAAATCGAAATCCAGCCGCTTGATGGTCGCGATGAAGTCGTCGATGGCGTACCACATCCCGGGCTGACACATCGTCAGGTGATGCAAAACGGCCTTACGGGCCAGCGCCGGGTCGTTACGCCACGCGCCGGTATCCTCAGGGGCCAGCGTGGGGACGTGGAACAGGTCATTCCACGTCGGGTCATCCCGCCACCCCGCGAAGAGCGCCCACTGCTGTTCGTCGGGCGACGATTGCAACCACTCGGTCGCCGGTTCTGGGTCTGGGCGCAACAGGTGAGCGTCGGTCACACGCAACCAGCCCAGCCGTCGCGCCAGGTGTCGCAGGAAGGCGAAACGCTCGCCCCCCGAATGACGCAACTGTCGGGTCAGCTTGCGTTGGTGCGCGCTTGGCCAATCGCCGCCGGAAGGCGCGCGCAATCGCTCATTCTGCAAATAGGCGAGGAAGGTACAAGCGTCGTCGAGCAACGCCTCCCCTTCCAAGACGACGACGTCCGGCGTGGGAACCGCCTGGAGGTCCACGCGCGGAGATGGGGAAGAGGAAAATGAAGAGGATAAAGCGGATGACGATTGTGACGATTGCTGCGCGGATCGGGGTGAAACGGAGCGCAACGCCAAAGGGACAAAGCCGACTTCATACGCCCCATCCGGTCCATGGACGAAGGCGCGAGCGATAAACCCCTTGTACCACAGGCTCTCTACCGGAGAGACCGGCGACAACCACGGTTTCTCCCGTTCCATCCGCCCCGGCCCCATCGGGCGAATATCGCCCCAACGCCGAATGAGGACTCGCATAGGCATCTCCCCCCCATCGGCGAGCAGGTCAGACAAGACAGACCCTTCCGCCTCTGAAAGCGCTACCCAGGCATCGCCGACCGACTCGGGCTCCGCCAACAGCGCCTGGATAGCCTCGTTCAACTCACAGGCCGCATCCCGCTGCCGGCCGGACGTCAACGTCACGTCCCAGAAGCGGGCGATGGCGCGTAAGCGAACCAATTCAGCGTTGAGCAAAGCGCGGCGCAGCGAACGCAATCGGGTTTGACCTCCTTCGATTCCATCAATGAGCTGGCGCCCTGCCGACGGTTGCACACGTTCTAAAGCGTCGTTTTCTAACCCGCGGAAGGCTTGGTCGGAAAAAGCGTCGGGTCGCCAGTTCTAAGTTTAACTCATTTCACCAAACATCGCAACATCGGCAAACCCTCAACCCACCGTGCAACTTCAATTCTCCAGTTGCGTATTCAAGTGAAGAGGCTATAATGAGTCATGAGATCAAGATTGAGATAACTGAGATTGAGACCAACAACACAGAAACTGTTTCACTCTACCTGA
>DAOTUC010000336.1:0-11935 GCA_034437315.1 Anaerolineae bacterium | reverse complement strand
ATCAGATGGTGCTCAGATTGAATGAGAAGGGACTCATTAGCCGAGAGCCGGGCGAGGCCCGCACGATCCGGGTGCTGGCGTCGCCCGACGAACTCCCCCTGCTTGAGGATAAGAGAAGGTGAGAAAATGGTATCTTCTCAATAATTCGGGGAATAGTTTGTAGTAACCGCTTCAGCGGTCATTTTGACGGCTAAAGCCGTTACTACGAACATTTCTCCCCTGCTTTTTGAGAAGATACAGAAAATGAATTGTAAGCGTTCAGGGGCAGCGCTCTGGCGGGGTTTGTAACCCCGCCAGAGCGCTATTTTTGAACGCTTACGTGACGCTTACAGATCGTAAAGCTCGCCGTACTTGTCGCGCAGGTAGCGGATGTAGGGCGCGGCGCTCAACGGGCCGCCGGTGACGCGCTCGACGAGCTCGGCCGGCGTGAACTTGGACCCGCGCCGGTAGATGCGCTCGCGGAGCCAGCCGTGGAGGGTGTCGAAACGGCCCTGTTCGATCTCGTCCGGTATCTCCGGGTGGGCGTCCAGCGCGGCCTCGTAGAACTGGGCGCTCAGGATGTTGCCCAGCGTGTAGCCCTGGAACATGCCGCCGACGCGGCCATAGTACCAGTGCATATCCTGCAACACGCCGTCCCGGTCGTCCGGCGGCGCGACGTCCAGGTCGGCCTGGAAACGCTCGCGCCACGCCTCGGGCAGGTCGCGGACGTCCAGGTCTCCCGCCAACAATTGGAGCTCGAAATCGAAGCGCAACATCACGTGCAGATTATAGGTCGCCTCGTCGGCGCTGACGCGGATCAACGAGGGCGCGACTTTGTTGATGGCGCGATAGAAGGCGCCCAGCGAGACGTCGCCCAATTGTGCGGAGAAGCTCTCCTGGAGTTTGGGATAGAAGAAGCGCCAGAAGCCCCGGCTGCGCCCGACGACGTTTTCCCACAGGCGGGACTGGCTTTCGTGAACGCCGGAGGAGGTCCCGCTGTCCAGTCCGGTCCCTTCGAGTTCGGGCGCGATCCCCTGCTCATACATCGCGTGGCCCGATTCGTGCATCGTGCCAAACAGGGCGTCGCCCAGAAAGTCTTCGTTGACGCGGGTGGTGATGCGCACGTCGTTGATCGAAAATGAGGTGGTGAAGGGGTGAGGCGATTCGTCCTCCCGCCCTCGCTCAAAATCGTAGCCGAAACGCCGGATGACGTCGGCGCCGAAGGCCAGTTGCTGCTCCCCGGGGAAATGCTGTCGCAGGCAGGCGTCGTCGGCCACGGGCTGTTCTGCAATGGCCTGGACGATGGGGACGAGTTGCTCCCGTAGGTCGGAAAATATCTCGCTGACTGTCGAGGCCTTCATGCCATAATCGGCGAAATCGATCAATGGATCGGCGATGTGCTCATAACCGGGGAAAAAATTGGCCAACTGGCGGCTGAAGTCTAGCGTCTTCTGCAGATAGGGAACCATTTTTGGGAAGTCGTTGGCCGGTCGAGCTTCCGCCCACGCCTGGAAGGAAGCCGCCGTATGCTCGGAGAAGCGGGCTATAAATTCCGGCGGCGTCTTGGTCGCCCGTTCATAATCGCGCCGGGCGATCCGGATGATGCTGGCCTCGTCCGACTCATACGGCAGGCGCTCCTCGTAAGACGCCAGGTCGTCCAGCAAGCGCCCTATGGCCGGGTCGATGGAGCGCTCGTGGGCCAGGCGGCGTAGAAGCGCCATTTGCCGCCCCCGGGCCGGCCCGCCGCCAGGGGGCATATAGGTGTGTTGATCCCAGCCCAGCACGGCGGACGCCGATTGCAGGTCTCTGATTTCTTGCAGGCGGGCCTTCAATTGTTTCAATTTAGAGTTTACCACATTGTCTTTCACGATATTCCTCCTGGGTTGGTAGACTGGTGGGGTTAGCGCGGCATGTCGGCCAACAGGCCCAGCAGCGTATCGACCTCGTCGGCGGTGTTGTAGTGGGCCAATCCGACGCGCACCAGCCCGCCCTTGTCCTCGACGCCCAACCAATTGGTGACGGCCAGGGCGTAGAAGTTGCCGGCCCAGACGAAGACGTTGGCCTCGTTCAACCGCCGGGCGATCGTTTGCGGTGTGAGGCCCTCGATGCGGAACGACACAGTAGCCAGGCGGTGGTCGAAACGGGCCGGGTCGGTGACGCCGTAGACGCGCAGGCCGTCGATCGCTTGCAGGCCGGCGACCAGGCGCGCGCACAGGTCGCGCCCGTAGGCGTGTATCGCTGTCATCCCGGCGACCAGGTCCCGCCGCCGGCCCTGGAGCGCGGGGCTGGCGAACTCGCCGCCGAAGCGCTGTCCGACCGAGGCCAGGTAATCGACGGCGGCTGTGACGCCGGCCAGCGACTCGAAACTGGGCGTACCGGTCTCGAATTTGCCGGGCGGGGGCGCGGGAGCGGGCCGCACCTTGTAGGCCGGCAAATTTTCCAGTAGATCGTACTTGCCGTACAGGACGCCCTGGTGCGGGCCGAAGAATTTGTAGCTGGAGCAGGCCAGGAAGTCGCAATCCAGCGCCTGCACGTCGATGGGGGCGTGGGGCGCGTAGTGCACCGCGTCGACGTAGATCCACGCGCCGGCGGCGTGGGCCATCTCGGCGATGTGCGCTACGTCGTTGATGGTGCCCACGGCGTTGGACGCGGAACCGACGGCTACCAGCTTGGTGCGCGGATTGATGGCGGCCTCCATCTCGTCCATCTTCAACGTGCAATCCTCCCGGTCGAAATCGACCCAGCGAATGACGGCCCCGACCTCCTCCAGGGCCAGCCAGGGGGATATATTGGCGTCGTGATCCAGGCGGGTGACGACGATTTCGTCGCCGGGGGCAAGGGTCCGACCGATGGAGCGGCTGATGTTGAAAGTCAGCGAGGTCATGTTGAGCCCGAAGACGATCTCCTCGGGCCGGGAGGCGTTGAGGAAGTCGGCCATAGCGCGTTGGGCCTCGTCATGGGTTTCGTCCGTCCGCTGGCTGTAGGTGAAAAAGCCGTGGGCGTTGCTGTTCGCCTCGATTAAATACTGTTCCATCGCCCTGATGACCGATTCGTGGACCTGAGTCCCGCCGGGCCCGTCGAAGAAAAGGATCGGTCGACCGTCGATGGTCTGTTGCAGCGCCGGGAACTCGGCGCGTAGTTCGGTTATCGCAGCGTCGTTCAGTGCCATTTTTGATTTACTCCTTATTCTTGTCTAATTTCTGTTTAATCCACCCAAGGCTTTCGTAGATGACCTTGGTCGCCGCGGCGGATGTGACGTCGTTGCAATCCAGCGGCGGGGAAACCTCCACGATGTCCATCGCCCGGACGGGCAGGCGGTCGAAGAGGACGCGCAATAATTCCAGCAGTTCGCGGGTTGAGACGCCGCCGGCCTCGAGGGTGCCGGTCCCCGGGGCGAACGCCGGATCCAGCCCGTCGATGTCGAGCGTGAGGTAGACGGCGTCCACATCTTGCAAGCGGTCGACCACGTCCTGGGCCACGGCCTCTATGCCGCGACGGTACACCTCGCGGGCGGTGTGCACGTGAATCTCCGGGTGCTCGGTCAAATAGGCCCGCTCCGCCGCGGTCCAGGAGCGAATGCCGACCAGCGTCAGGTGTCGCGAATCGACGTTGGGCAGTTCCAACACCCGGCGTTCGGTGCAGGCGTGGGACCAGCGGTGGCCCTCAAATTCGTCCTCCAGGTCGGGATGTGCGTCAAAGTGGAGCACGCCAAAGCGGCCCTCTACCACCCGGCTGAAGGCTGTGACGAGGGGGATGGTGACGGAATGATCGCCGCCGAGGAAGATGGCGAGGGGGTGGCGTTGGAGCGCCTCGGTCGCCCGCGCCTCCACGGCGGCGAAGTAGCGTTCCCAGTTTAGATCGACGCGCACGTCGCCGTAATCGCGGACGCGCAACCCGGCGAGCGATAGCCCCTCCTCGGTGGTAGGCGTCACGTGGGGAGTGAGCGCGCGGATGTGGGCCGGCGCCTCGGCCGAGCCTTTGTGGAAGCTGCTGGCGCTATCGAAGGGGACGCCGAGAATGCCCACCTCGGCCGGCCCGTCATCGCCGCCCAGGCCGCTCCACGGCCGGCGGTGGGGCGGCTGAATGGCTTTGGATTGAGGTGTCATGATGAATGGTCTTCTCTTACTCTACGTAGACCTCGACGAGTTCGTTGTCCTCCTCGTCCATCACCTCAACGATCTTACCGGAGACGCCGCTGGCGAGCATTTCCTCTAACTCTTCCATATCGAAACCCTCGAATTCCGGGGCGAAGCGCTCCGCCATACGCAACCCGGCGCCCACCAGGCCCATCGGCACGGTCACGTTGACTTTGACCTTGCCCGTCTCAAGGTCGGCCACGTGGACGCGCAAGAAGCGATTTTCCATATTGGACGGCGTCGGCTTGCCGGCGGATGATTGTTGTCGCCCGCCGCTCAACGCCCGCAACAGGGTTGTGGCCTCGTCGGCTGTGAGTTTCCCGTCCTCCAACATCTGTAAAATTTGCATTCGTTCTTCACTCATTGACATATCTCACCTCCCGATATTGTATGATTATCAGCGCCCATCCAGTGAAATTCTCGTTTTTTTGTGCAAGAATTTTGCATACGGGGTGATTCCTATTGGTTCGATCTCGTCCGGGATAGGATGCGCCATCGTCATTCTACCCCATATAAACCTGAACTTGTTCGTCGCCTTCGTCAACCTCGACGAGGAACGGTTGTCCACGCCTCAATTCTTTCTGCAGGGCGATTAAGATCTCATCCACTCCGGTTTCCTCGATCTGTGGGATGAAGGGGCGCAGGATGCGCATCGCCCAGCCGATCAACTCTAACGGCAGGGGGAAGGCGATGAAGACGTTAGGCCCGTCGGATTGTTGCACGCGGACGAGGAGCCATTGCGCTCGTTGCATCCACCAGCCTAACAGCACCCACAGGATGCCTAAAATCATCAGGATCCAACCCCAGACGAGGCGGGCGGCTGCTCCCTCACGGGTGTAGTAGAGGGTGAGCAGGTAACCGCCGCCCGCCAGGAAAGCGACGCCCAGCCACAGCGTCGCCGTCCAAATCCACTTCACCCAGCTTGGGCGGGAGACCGACGTGATTGGCGTCGTCGGAGATGGGGGCAGGAGCGGTGGATCGGCCAGCGCTTCCAGTCGCCGCGCGCCTTCTTCGACGTCAATCTCGCCGTTTTCGATCATCTGCAAAATGTGCAATCGTTCTTCCATGATCCTTCCTTTCTATTTGTCGGCTACAGGGACGGCGGCGGGCGGGTAAACGGTGGGGGCGCTATGATTATTTTGCTCAATGTTCACGATAGCGGGCGCGAAGAAACTCGCGACGCCCATACCGCCGCACAACAGGCCGGCCGCCAGGTACCATATTCGGATGCCCAGCAGGTCGGTCACCGGCCCGGCGACCGACAGACCGATGGGCGAGGTGATCGACCCCAGGCTGATCACCAGGGTGAACACCCGGCCCTGCATGTCCGGCGAGATGGTCCCCTGGAAAATGGCCATGACCGGCCCGTCGATTATCGGAACCGTCAATCCCATCAGGAAAACGGTCGCCAGGGCGGCCCAGAAGAGATGTCCCGGCAGCAGCCCCAGGATGATGAAGCTCACGCCGATGACGCACAGGCCCATCATTGACGTGTAGATTTGACGCTTGAATCCGCCCCACGCGCTCAGGATGAGACCGCCCAGCACGACGCCCACGCCGATGACCGATTGGAGCAGGCTGAGTTGCACCGCTCCGCCGCCGAAGTGGTCGCTTACCAGCAGGGGCATCAGGGAGAAGGCCGGCGTCAGCGCGATCTTGAAGACCATAATCGCGCCTATCAGTGTCACCAGGCCGGGCCAGTTGAGTACGTATCGCAGGCCATCCCGCACGTCGCGCCACACGCTGCTGGCTTCTGCGTCCTGGTCGGCGCGCCGGGGCTGCGGCATGTGCACGAAACAGAGCGGCGCGATGGCGAGCGCGGCGGTGACGACGTCCACCAGAATGACGCCGTGCAAGGGCAAGAGGCCCATCAACAGGGCGCCCAGTGGGGGGGCGACGATGCTTAGCGCGCCGTTCAACGTCTGGTTGAGGCCGGCGATCCGCGCGAGGTGTTCCCGGGGCGCCATCAGCGAGGTGGAGGCCTGCATCGCCGGCCAGTGGAAACAGCCGCCCAGCGCCCGGACGAGCATGATGACGTAGACGTGCCAGATCTGCATCGAGCCGCTCCAGAACAGGTAGGCCAGCCAGATTGAGGCCAGCGCGATTAGGCTGTCGGCCACGATCATCACGATGCGCCGGTTCCAGCGGTCCACGTAGGCGCCGGCGATGGGGCTGAGCAGAATCTCCGGTAGCAGGGCGACCAGCGTCGCCGTCGCCAGCACCGTCGCCGACCCGGTCCGTTCGGTCAACCACCAGACCAACGCGAATTGGACGATTCGGCTGCCGAGCAGCGAGAAGGCCTGCCCGGTCCAGATGGCGAAAAAGGGGACCTGCCACCCAGTGAACCTTTTCGTCTTTGAGTCGTGTTTCACGGGCTATCGTCCCTCTAGAGCGGCCAACAGGTCGGCCGCCTGTTCGGGCGTGACGGCGCCATTTTCTACCATGCGCAGGATGCGCATCCGTTCCTTCTCACTCACCGGTTCAGGTTTGGTCTCGCTCCGTTCCCCGCTGACTCGTTGCCAGCGTCGTGTGGCGCGCTCGGTCCGCAAGCGAGCGCGTTCCGCCTCCCGTTCTGCGGCCCGGCGGGCCTGTTCCTTGGCGCGTTTGACCTGGGAACGGGCGTGCTCGAAACGGACACTCTCGCCGCCAAAACGCCCCAGGCTTTCGTGCAAACGGGCCTCCATCTCCGCCATCGCCTCGGCGATGCTGGCTTCTATCTGCACGCCCAGGCCCTCCAGATCGGCCACAAAGTCGAACGATATGTCATCGCCTATCCCCGCTTCTGTATCCAGAAGTTGTAGAGAGACGCCGCCGCCTACCACCGCCTCCAGGGTCGATTCGCCGTCGCCCAGGGCGCCGGTCATCTCACCGTCGACATCTTTGAGGGTCAGGTCTGGAATGCGCGAGCGGACGTGCCCCCCGGCGCGCAAGGCCAGGCGCAGGCTGGCGTCTCTGGGGATGCGAACCCGCAAGTCGCTGCCAGCCTGCACGTGATAGACAGCGCCCGGCGAGAAGGGCGGGCCCAATAACACGTCCGCCCCCACCATCTCGGCGTTCATTCCGCCCACGATTCCATTCGCCTTCAGGTCGCTGCCGACCTGTTTCACGTTGAGCGCGCCGTCTACGTCGCGGACCTTGGCGTCGCCGGACAAATGATGTATGGTCAGATCACCGGTGACCTGGTAGGCGTTCAAATCGCCGTGGATCTGCGCCAACGTGCTGGGCCCGGCGTGGTGCAAGACCACGTCGCCGTGGACGTTGCCGATGGAGATCGCGCCTGTGACCTCTTTGATTTTTAGATCGCCGTGGACTGCTCGAATCGCGACCGTGGCGCCCTGTGGGCAGGTCAATGTACAATCGGCGCGGGAAGATAGGGTCAGTTTGCTCTCATGCGCTTGCTGGAATTCGACGTCGGCATCCTGCCCGCGCGAGCGCAGGCTGACCTGGCGCTCATCTCCGCCTCGGATGACCAGGTTCCCCAGGCAGTCGTTGATTTCGATGTGAGGTTTTTGAGATGTCTCGTAATTTTGTTTGAACATAGTTACCTCTCAATACCGATTTGGAGAGTCTTAAATCATTGCTCTATCCACCGTCCCGGGGGCGGGCCTTTGAGCGAATTTTTTAATAGTCTCTTTATAATTGTTCCAACAGGTTGAACGCTTCTTCGGAGGAGATTTCCTTGCGGGCCAGTTGTTCCAGGATCTCCTGGCGTCGCTCGACATTGACCACCCGATCTGTGACCTCGTAGCCCAGGGCCTGGATGACCTCGTCCAGGCGGCTGCGGACGGTGGGGTAGGACACGCCCAATTCCTCTTGCACGCGATTGATCTTCCCCTCACATCGCAGGAACACCTCGATGAAATGAAGCTGCTCGGGGGATAACTGGAAAAGGCGGCCGAGTTCAAAGCGCCCTTTCAGGCTCGTGTCGCAATTGCGACAGGATAATTGGATGACGGTCAAGTTATCGTGACAGACTGGACATATCGTTGGGACTGGATACATCATTTTCTCCTTAAATATTTTAATCGACTTGTTAAAAATTATAATATATCGCTTAAATTTTGTCAATATTTATTCTCTGACGCGTCTGTGACGCCTCTGTGACAGGGAGGCCATACGCGCGCCCATTCTCTGAATCGGCGCGCTGGACAAAAGGGATGCTTGATGGCATAATCGGGCGGGATCATTTCCCCGAGGCTAATTGCTCATCTGGGAGCTGGGAGCAGGAGAGGGCGCGGTGTTGAGGTATCGCTTTGTGTGTGTGACGATCACGTTGACGTTGCTTGGCGCGCTGGTCCTGATCGGCGCGCTGGCGATGGGTTGGAACTCCCCACGCCCCTCCCGTCCGCCCGCCGGGCGTGCGTTCGGCAGGCTCCCGCGCGATCTGGCGGCCCGGCCGGGCGAGATCGTCGTATCGCTGCTGGACATCCCCGGCGGCGCTCGTGGGCCAGACGCTGCGACGAACCTCACGGTGGAGATGATCGCCTCCGCGCCGGGCGCAAGCGAACACGATTTCAACGGCTATGGCCTGGTCTATCGGGCCCAGGATACAGGCGACTACGACGTCTTCTCCGTCGGCAGCGATGGTTATTACGCCGTCCTGCGGGTGGTGGATGGAGAGCCTATCCTGCTGGTCGATTGGCGACAATTTCCCCACGTCCGCCGGGGGGCCGGCCCCAACCGCCTGCGCCTGGATTGCGACGGGTCCGCCTGTCGCTTCTACATCAACGACGAATACGCCACGACCGTTGAGAATGAGACCTGGCCGGATGGACAAATGGGCCTGTGGGTCTGGAGCCCCGGCGACCGCCCCACCCTCGCCCGCTTCAAAACGCTACAAATCTGGCGCTAGGTGGGTTGGATACTTGGGTGATTGCTCAGCGCCACCCCCTACCCCCTACTAACTCCTCACCGCTTGCATCTTCCCCCGTATCTTCTATAATACCCGGGTAATCGAAGCACAGAGACTGTCCGATAGATTCATCTATTTCTGACCATCAGTCGAGGAGGTGGCGCAATGGAAAGGCTGAAACGTTTGTGGGGAGCTTTCAAGGATGTGGCGATCATTTTTTCATTCGTCGTCAATTTTGTGCTGGTGCTCGTTTTGATCGTGATCAGCGTGCCGGCCTTGCGGACGACTTTCGCCCTTAAGTCCGGGCTGCTCGAACCGTTGTTGAACGATCTGGACGCCGCCTTCGTCGGTCTGGGAGAGGCGACCATCGACGCCACGATCAATATCGACGAACAATTGCCCATTCAATTCGACCTGCCCCTGGATGAGACGTTGCCCGTCGAGTTCGATCTGGTCCTGCAACAGCACACGACCGTGGTGCTGCAACAGCCTGTGCCCCTCTACAGCCTGCCGGCCCAGTTTAACCTGCCCGGCGGCGGCGGCGTGATCAACGGCAACGTCTCCCTCTCCCTGCCGTCCGGGATGCAACTCCCGGTCTACCTGGACCTCGTCGTGCCGGTCAGCCAGACGGTGCCGGTGCATATGCTCGTGCCGGTCAGCCAGACGATCCCGGTGCATATGGCGGTGCCCGTCCACATCCCCCTGGGCGAGTCGGGGCTGGATCCGGTGGTGTACGATTTGCGCGCCGCCATTTATCCGGCCCAGCAACAGATCGAAGCCTTGCCCGACGGCTTGGATTTGTTAGAATGAGGAGGCTCGTTTGACCACCCCAGCTCCTCCGGAAAAGCGACCGATCTGTGATTACGAAGGGTCCGCCTACCGCACCGAGTTTTGGGTCGCGGAACGGGCCTACGAGGACGCCGCCGAGCGGGAGGCGCTGTCCCGCCTGTTGCCCCCTACAGGCGGCCGGCTGATTGAGATCGGCGCCGGCTACGGTCGGTTGGCCGACCTGTACGGCGGCTACGATGAGGTGGTCTTTTTCGATTACGCGCTCTCCCAGCTCCGGCAGGCGCAAGAATTGTGGGGGCGGAGCGGCCCCGGCGGTCGGCCGCGCTACATCTACGTCGCCGGCGATTTCTACCGGCTGCCCTTCGCATCCGGCCTCTTCGACACGGTCACAACCATTCGCACGCTCCACCACGCCGCCGACGCCCCGGCGGTCTTGGAGGGCGTTGGGCGGATCGCGGCGCCGGGTGGGGCGTTCCTCCTGGAGTTTGCCAACAAGCGGAACCTCAAGTCGATCCTGCGCTACCTGTTGGGGAGGCAAACCTGGTCCCCCTTCGATTGGGAACCGGTCGAGTTTGCGGCGCTGAACTTCGACTTCCACCCGGCCTGGATCGCAGAACAGTTGGAGCGAGCGGGCATGCGAATCGAGAAACAGCGGGCCGTCTCCTACCTGCGCCTGGGTCTGCTCAAACGGGCGGCCCCGACGAGTCTGCTCGTCGCGGTGGATCGGTTGCTCCAACCGACGGGCGCGGTGTGTCAGTTGTCGCCCAGCGCTTTCGTGCGCTGCACAGCGGCCGAGGATAAGCCCGCCGCGCCGGCGGGCGCTTTCTTCCGCTGCCTGTTTTGCGGGTCGACGATGCTTGAGGAGGATGACGCGGAAGAGGACGCGCTGACTTGCGTCGACTGCGGTCAGCGTTTCGAGATACGCGACGGCGTCTACGATTTCAAATCAATTGGAGAGGAAACGTGAGATGGACGCTCGTATGTACCAGGCGCTATTCGCCGATTTGATCTTCAACGAAGCGGGCGAACCGGTGAAAGTCGTCGCTATTGGCCATACCCCCCATTACGCCATCCCCGACGAGGGCTTCTTGCGCCACGTCGAGGCGGAGCGCATCGACCGGCAGGTCGTGGGGATGATGCAAGAACACATCCAGTCGATGCGCGACGCTGTCACAGAGGGCGTGGTGCAGATGCTGGGCGAGGAAGACCTTTTCACCCGTGTCTCTATCGAACACGCCATCGACAACATGGATCGCATCCTGGAACCGGGGGCGGTCGATACCGACGAATTGCGCACCGCCCTGTGGATGACCGGTTTCCGCGCCACCGTCGACGTCCACGGAGAGGTGGTGCACCTGGAAATCCCCGGTTGGGCGGTGGATGACGAGGGGTTGTGAGGTTGGCGGCCCGAGGCGGCTGTTTGACAGCTTATACCGGACGTGTTATACTCGCCGTTGATGATCGGATAATTGACAATTGAATTCACAGCAGTGGTCTCCCTAAAAGCCCGGACGCTGGGGAGATAATGGGGGAAGCCGGTGGCCTGTTTTTAACAGGGAGTCCGGCGTTGTCCCGCAACTGTAAGCTGGTCGAGCAATCGGCCGGCAAGCCAGAGTACCCGCTCCTGCTGCGGCACACATTAGCCTTCGCGGAAAGGGGGTGGCGCACGAGCATATGTAAGACTTGCAACCCTTTCCTTAACGAGGAAAGGGTTTTTTGCTTCTGGCGACCTGGGATAAGGTCAGTTTAAAGTGGAACGATAGTAAATCGTACAAATGAGGAGAAAAATGGAATATCGTAAATTAGCACTTAGCATCATTCTGGGGAGCGCGCTGGTCGCAGGCCTGTTGTTGGGCTTGGGCCTGGTCCAGGGGGCGGCGGTGGCTGCGCCGAAAACAGGAGAACATGGCGCAACTCAGGCTCAAGAGGCGGTGAACACAGCCTACGTGGTCGTTCGATTCGCAGACTATGACGTTGTTGTGCGACCGGTTACCTTCACGGATCCAATTACCGCCTATCGCGCGTTGGAATTGGCCGGGCTCGATCCAGTGGTCGCTGATACAACGCACGGGTTGATGTTATGCGGCATTGACGGCGTGGGAAAAACGACGCCTGATGGCGATGATTGTGACAATGGCACACGCTACTGGGGTACATCGTATTGGGGCGATGGCGCCTG
>DAOTUC010000335.1:0-7787 GCA_034437315.1 Anaerolineae bacterium | reverse complement strand
ATTGAAAAAAGTGGAGGATGCGCCAGGGCGTGATCGAGGCGCAACGCGGCGAGCGTCAATCTAAAAAGCCGAAGGGAACAGACTTGACAACCCTTTAGGGCAAGGCTACAATACAAGTAATTGCCGGAGTGGGAAAGGCGTCAATGGTCGTTGCAGGTCGCCTGGAGGCTGTTTTAAAAGCTGGTGAAGGGGGTCTTAAATAATTGCTCTAGCCGCCGTCCCGGGGCGTTAATCGGCCCGAGGAGCGGATTGCCTGTCGCTTATGGCGGATCGCTGATTCGCTGATTCGCTCATTCTATCTTGGAGGTCATATGTCTTCGTATAATGTACGTCATTGGGTAACGATTGGCCTGTTCGGCGCGCTGTGGGCGGCCGTCGAGGTCTCGGTCGGCAGTTACCTGCACGTGATTTTTCCCGCGCAGGCGGATACGTTTTTGGTGGGGATCGTGCTGGGCGGCATCGGCGTGATCATTGCATTGACCGGCCGATATTTTGTCCCCTGTCGGGGATCGGTGTTTTTCATCGCCCTGGCGACGGGGCTGTTGAAGGCGCTTAGCCCGGCCGGCGCCCGGTTAGGGCCGTTCGTCGCGATCGTGATGCAGGGGGTCTTGATGGAGGCGGCGCTCTGGATCGTCGCTGAGCCGCGGGCGTGGGCGTTCGCGCTGGCGGGCGCGTTGGCGGTGGCGTGGAACCTGCCGCACAAGTTTGTGATGATGCGGATGTTATTTGGTCAGCGGATCATCCAGGTCTACACCAAGATGGTGCAAGATGGCAGCCAGATGCTGGGCATCAACCCCTCGGCGGCGTTGCTGATCCTGGGCCTTCTCCTGTTGACGCGCCTGGCCGTGGGCGCGCTGGGGGGATGGAGCGCCTGGAAGCTGGGCCGTGCGGCGGCGAAACGGTTGGGCCGGCCTATCTCGTCAAGCGGCGAGGTGTCCCGTTGAGCCCGTGGGGCTATCTGATTTTCAGCGCCTGGGCGTCGCTGGTCGCTGTCCTGCTCCCAGACCGGTGGTTGTTGAGCCTGCTCGTGTTGGAAGTGGGCTTCGGGTTGATCTGGAGCCGGGCGGGTTTGCGAGTATTGCGCCGCCCTCAGTTCTGGCTTCTCGTCCTGACGACGCTCGCCTTGGCCCCTTTCCTGTTCGGAGAACCCGATGTGAGCGTGGGCCCGTTGCATATCTCCTCAGAGGGTTTCGCGGCGGGCGTAGCGATGTCCGGACGCGCTATCGGGTTGACCCTGGCCCTCAGCCTGGGGTTCGCCGCGCTTTCCCTGTCCGATATGGTCGCGGTATTCGAGCGGTTGGGGTTGCGGGGGATGGGCTTCGCCCTGGCCCTGGCGATGAACATGTTGAGCACGCTCCAGGAGATGGCGGTGGTGACGTTGCAGACGATCCGTATGCGCGGCGGCCTGCGCCGTCCGGGGGTCGCCCTGCGCCTCTTTCTGGTGACGACCATTTCTAACACGCTGCGTTACGGCGACGACGTGGTCAACGCCGCTGCCGTGCGGGCCTTCGACCCCGGCGGGGAAGTGAGCGGATCGCTGCCCTTGCGCCGGCCCGATTGGCTGCTCCTGGCTTTGATCGTGGCCTGGACGGGGGTCTTTGTCGCGCTGGGTAGCCTGGCGCTGTAAGCGAATGCATAAGGACAATTGACAGTTAGACCGTTCTCATTTAGAATAACAATGTTTGCTTGGGGAGATTCATTAATGACGCTTTGACGCAATCTCAAGACTTATTTTGAGTCTGTCATCCTCATCATCGTCATCATCCGTCATTGGAAGATAGGGTCTAATGTAACGTGTTGTCCGATTTGTTGTTTTTTTAAGGAGGTTTGGGCTTTGATGAAAGAGTATGCTAGCGAGAAACTTCGTAATGTCGTCTTGCTGGGGCACGGCAGTTCTGGAAAGACGTCGCTGGCCGAGGCGATGCTTTTTACCAGTGGGGCTATCAACCGAATGGGCGAGGTCGAGAAAGGGACGACCGTCGCTGATTTTGACGAGGAGGAGATCAACCGCAATATCTCGCTGAACCTGGCTTTGCTCCCGGTAGAATGGAAGGATTGCAAGATCAACGTGCTGGACACCCCAGGTTACACCGACTTTGTGGGGGATGTCAAGAGCTCAATCCGGGTCGCTGATCTGGCGTTGGTGTTGATCGACGCCGTGTCGGGCGTCGAGGTGGGGACGGAATTGGCGTGGAGCTTCATTGACGAGGAATCGCTGCCCCGGATCGTCATCGTCAACAAGATTAATCGGGAGAACGCCAGTTTTGAGCGGGCGATGACGGCCCTGGAGGGACGTTTCGATGCGAACTTCGTCCCGGTCACCCTGCCCTTCGGCGCGGAAGGGGATTTGCAGGGAGTGATCGACCTGACGAAAATGAAGGCCATCGTAGGTTCGACCGCGAAGGAGACCGATATCCCCGCCGATATGGTCGAGCTGGCGGAGGAAGCGCGCGTCGCGTTGATCGAGGCGGCCGCCGAATCGAACGACGAGTTGATTATGAAATACCTGGAAGGGGAGGATCTGACCGAGGAGGAGATTCACCAGGGATTGCGGGAGGTGATCTTCCAGGGGGACGCCGTGCCTGTGTTGTTTACCGCGGCGACGGAGAACCTGGGGACGAAGGCCTTGTTGGACGCCTTGATCGGGTATGCCCCCTCTCCGGTCGACCGTGGGCCGGTTACGGCCCAGGGCGTGGAGGGCGAGGAGGAGATTGGACCGAGCGAATTGGCGCCGCTGGCTGCGCTCGTCTTCAAGACAACGGCCGATCCCTACGTCGGCAAATTGACCTATTTCCGCGTCTACGGCGGGTTGATGGAATCGGATGAGCGCGTTTACAACAGCCGGGCCGAGGAAGAGGAACGCCTGGGCCAGATTTACGTGATGCGCGGCAAGGAGCAACTCCCCGTGCAACGCTTGCACCCCGGCGACATCGGCGCCGTATCCAAATTGACGTACACCGTCACCGGCGATACCCTGTGCGACGAGGGCCACCCGGTGCGTTTGCCCGGCCCGGTCTTCCCATCGGCGCTCTACGCCGTGGCGGTCAACCCTACCAGCAAAGCCGACCAGGCGAAGCTGGGGCCGACTCTCACCCGAATCTGCGAGGAGGACCCCACGTTGCGCTGGCGTCAGGAAGCGAGCACGAAGGAGACAATCCTGGAGGGCATGGGTGGGGCGCACGTCGACATCGCGGTGAAACGGATGGAGAATCGTTTCGGCGTGGGCGTGACGACCAAAACGCCCAAGGTGCCTTATCGCGAGACCATTACCCGGACGTACGCCGATCAGTATCGGCATAAGAAACAGACCGGTGGAGCCGGGCAGTTCGCCGAGGTGCACATGCGCTTGGAACCGCTGCCCCGTGATACCGGTTACGAATTTGAATGGGACGTCTTTGGCGGCGCTATCTCCCGTTCCTTCGAGAGCTCTATTCAAAAGGGCGTCAAGCAGGTGATGGAGCAGGGCGTCATCGCCGGGTATCCGGTGGTAGACGTCCGGGCGGTTGTCTTCGATGGCAAAGAGCACCCGGTCGATTCCAAGGACATCGCGTTCCAGATCGCGGCCCGGGAGGTATTCAAGGTAGCGATGATGGGCGCCGACCCGGTGTTACTGGAACCGGTGTACAAAGTGTCGGTGATGGTGCCGGATGAGTACACCGGAGACATCATCGGCGACCTGAACACGAAGCGGGCGCGAGTCCTGGGGATGGATCAGAGCAGCGGCAAGAGCATCATCAACGCGCTGGCGCCATTGGCCGAGATGCAGCGTTACGCGACAGACGTACGTAGCCTGACACAGGGGCGCGGCATCTTCTCGATGGAATTGGATCATTACGAGCCGGTTCCGTCCCACCTGACGGAGGAGATCGTCGCGCAGCACAAGCGGGAACAGGAAGAGTAAGGCCCTTCAGAAATACCCTCCCGCAGGTTTAAACAAACCTGCGGGAGAGTGAGCTAAGTCAAATGGGTGTGTTTCATTTCATTTGGGACCAAGTTCGTAGTAGGCGATTTATTTGGGACCAAGTTCGTAGTAGGCGATTTATTTGGGACCAAGTTCGTAGTAAGCGATTTATCTGGGACCAAGTTCGTAGTAAGCGATTTATTTGGGACCAAGTTCGTAGTAGGCGATTTATCGCCGTAAAAGCGCGCTAGATTGCGCCCGCACAGCACTCAAAGCATTTGAAACACACCCAAGTCAAATAGCGCCCGCTCATAGATGGGCGGGCGTTTTTAATTATTGAGACTCTGGACGGGATATGAAGCGAGAGCAAGTCGTTACATTTTCTACCATCGGCGTCTGGCTCGTGGCGGCCTACGTCGCCGCGCAGATGCTGGCGGACGTGTTGAGCCTGAAGATCGCGCTGGTGGCGGGCTTCAGTGTGGATGTCGGCACGTTCGTCTACCCGCTTACGTTCACGTTGCGAGACCTGGTGCATAAATCGTTGGGTCGGCGGGCGGCGCGGACCGTCATCGTCGCCGCCGCCGTCATCAACCTGGCGATGGCGGCTACGTTCGCCTTCGCCGTCTGGTTGCCGCCAGATCCGACTTGGCCGCTGCAAGATGCGTTCGCCGCCGTGCTCAATCCATGGCCGGTGTGGCGCATCGTCGCCGCCTCCATCGTCGCCGAGGTCGTCAGCGAGCTGACCGATACGGAAATCTATCACCTATGGGTGACGCGGGTAACGCGGCGTTACGAGTGGACGCGGGTGCTGGTCACCAATGGTGTGAGCGTGCCGTTGGATAGCCTGATTTTCTGCTGGGGCGCATTCGGTGGGCGATTGCCGGTCGCCAGCGTCTGGTCGATCTTCTGGTCAAACGTCCTCATCAAGGGCGCGGTGACGCTGTTCAGCCTGCCCGGCATCTACCTCGTGCGCGAACGGGAGAGGCCAGATCGCGATGGGATGGGATAGGAGGGGATTAAGAATGAATGAAACAGACATATTTGACGGGGAGATCTCAGACCCCTACGCGACGCCGCCGGCGCACAAATCCGGTTTCGTCGCCGTCATCGGACGGCCCAACGTGGGCAAGTCCACACTGGTCAACCGGGCTGTGGGGCAGAAGGTGGCCATCGTCTCGCGTAAGCCCCAGACGACGCGCAGCCGTATCCTGGGGATTGTGACGCGCGAGGACGTCCAGATCATCTTCGTGGATACGCCGGGCATCCACCGCCCGCGCCACGAGTTGGGGCAAGCGATGGTCGCCGTCGCTTCCAACGCCATTCCCGATAGCGACGTGGTGCTGTTTATGGTCGACGTCTCGACGCTGCCCACGAAAGAGGACCATATGATCGCGGATTTGATTCAACAACATACCGACGCCCCGGTCATTCTGGTGTTGAATAAGATGGATCTGCTTTCCCCGGACTTGGTGAAGCCTCACACCGAAGCGTATTGGGAGCTGCACCCCTATCACCACGCCTGGATGATGACGACGGCGACCAGCGGCGAAAATCTGGACAAATTGCTCGACCTGGTGATCGAGGCGTTGCCCGAAGGCCCGCGTTACTACCCCGGCGACCAGGTGACCGATCAGACGGAACGGCTCATTGCCGCCGAGTTGGTGCGGGAAAAGGTGCTGCACTACGTCCATCAAGAGGTGCCGCACGGCGTAGCCGTCGTCGTGGAGGAGTTCAAGGAGCGAGAGCAAGGCCTGATCTACATCGCGGCCAACGTGTTCGTGGAGCAGGAGTCGCACAAGGGCATCCTGATCGGCAAAAAGGGGCGCATGATGCGCAACATCGGGGCGGCCGCCCGTGAGGAAATCGAGCGTATGACCGGCGGCAAGATATATCTCGATTTGTGGGTCAAGGTGCGCAAGGATTGGCGGCGGAATGAGACCGAGATCCGGCGCATGGGGTATGGTCGGATAGAACTCGATTAGCCAAGCCAGGGCCTAACCGATAGAACTCTTGCACGGTGAGCAAGGGTTTGCCGCCGGTAGGTCTTCTTGCTTCTGGTTTGTCCAGGTTAGGAGGTTGACGTTGATGGCGCATTATTACCCGGAACCGGCGCGCACGTTTAGCGAGTATTTGCTCATCCCCCATCTGACCCAAAAAGAACACGCGCCTGAGAACGTGAAGCTCAAGACCCCCCTGGTGAAGTTCGAGGAAGGGGAGCGACCCGCTTTGGAGCTGAACATCCCTTTCACGTCGGCCATTATGCAGGCCGTCTCCGATCACCATATGGCCATCGCGCTGGCCCGGTGCGGCGGTTTGTCGTTTATCTATGCCTCTCAGCCTATCGAACGACAGGTCGAGATGGTCCGGAAGGTCAAGCGCTACAAGGCTGGTTTCGTGGAAAGCGATTCCAACGTCAAACCCGGGACGACACTCCGGGAGGCGCTGGCGATTGCGCGGGAGACCGGTCATACGACCATGGCGGTGACGGCCAACGGATCGGCCCACGGCAAACTGCTGGGGATCCTGACCAGCCGGGATTATCGCCTCACCCGGACCGCTATGGATACCCCGGTGGAAGAGCTGATGACGCCGTTTTCCGAATTGATCTACGGCGAGGAGGGGATCACGCTCTCTGAAGCCAACGATCTGATCTGGGCACACAAATTGAGCGCTGTGCCTATCGTGGACCGGGATCAAAATCTCAGTTCCCTGGTCTTCCGGCGGGATTACGAGCAGAGCAAACAATATCCCAACGAACTGGTGGATCAAGGGAAGCGGCTGCTGGTGGGCGCCGGGATCAATACCCGGGATTACGCGGAGCGCGTGCCGGCCCTGGTGGAGGCCGGAGTCGATGTTTTATGCGTCGACGCCTCCGATGGTTTTAGCGAATGGCAGCGGGATACGATTCAATTCGTCAAACGGACGTATGGCGATAGCCTCCCCGTCGGCGGCGGGAACGTCGTCGATCGCGATGGTTTCCGTTATCTGGTCGAGGCCGGGGCCGATTTCGTCAAGGTCGGCATCGGCGGCGGGTCGATCTGCATCACCCGCGAGCAAAAGGGCATCGGGCGGGGGCAAGCGACGGCTGTGATTGAAGTGGCCCAAGCGCGAGATGACTATCTTCGGGAGACCGGCGTCTACGCGCCGATCTGTTCCGATGGCGGGGTCGTACAGGATTATCACATCATACTCGCGCTGGCGATGGGGGCCGATTTCGTGATGTTGGGCCGCTACTTCGCCCGCTTCGACGAGAGCCCGGCCCGGCGGACGGTGCTCAACGGCGCTTTCGTCAAGGAATACTGGGGCGAGGGCTCCAACCGGGCCCGGAATTGGCAGCGCTACGACCTGGGCGGCGAGACCTCGCTCGATTTCGAGGAAGGGGTCGATGCCTTCGTGCCCTACGCCGGTCGCTTGAAGGATAACCTGGACCTGACCTTGAGCAAGGTCATCGCCACGATGTGCAGTTGCGGCGCCCGTTCGATCCCCGAGTTGCAGGAGAAGGCTCGCCTGACGGTGGTTTCCTCCGCCAGCATCCGGGAAGGGACCGCGCACGACGTCATTCTGCGGGATAAGGACACCGCCCACGCCCGTTTATGAGGGATTGGGCGCCCTGCCCGGCCCGGTGCGTGTGCTTGAAGTCTGATGCTGTTTGTGGTATAGTAAAGGTGGTGTATTGGTCGATTGGTATACCGGTAGGTTGGTATGGGGGCGGCGGCCTTCGCAGGTGGGAGGCTGAGGGTGTGGTATAGGCGCGTTCGTAGGAGGAATGGGCGATGAAAAGCTGGCGCTCGATTTTATTGACGACGGTGGTGAGCCTGGTGGGATTGTTCCTGGCCCTCCTCTTCGTCGTTGACCGATCTGAACCGACCCTGGCGGCGCCGAACGT
>DAOTUC010000334.1:0-11728 GCA_034437315.1 Anaerolineae bacterium | reverse complement strand
CCATGTACAGCGCGGCGTCCATCCCTCCCAACGTTGGTAAAGAGAGAGCGCGACCAACGCGGTGAGGTTCTCTGGGATTTCGCATGGTGAGACCCTAAAGGTTTTGCTCAAGGCCGCGCAAACAACGTTTTTACCTTAAACAATGACCTTTTCCATCAAAACCAGCGCAAAAACCTTTAGGGTCTGTATATAGACCATGCGAAATCCTGAAGACCCCGCGGTGAAAAGATCGACCAGGCTGAAAACGAGGTTGCGGGCGACGTTCCAGCGGGTGGCAGTCGAGGTTAACTGTCGCCACATCTGCCCGTGCTGGAGCACTTCCCACAGGCTCAGCGTCCATAGGGCCGGGGGGGGCGATGATCAGGGCCGCGGACCATGTGACGATCGTCGAGAGTGAGCCCCGCCAATCGACGTACTGGCCGGGTGTGATCTCGACGAAACGGAAGAAATCAAGCCGCCCACATAGGACCAGGAGGATGAAGACGAGCGCCAGCATCGGCCATTCGGCGAGTAGTTGGGCCGGATCGGTGATCAGCGCCAGCTAGATCAACCCGGCCAGTGCAAAGGGGGTGAAGTATAGAAAACCCCGAGTTTTTCAAGCAGCGCCCGGGCCTGCTGGAGATCGACGGTGTCGAAACCCTCGGTGAACTGGCCCAGGACGTCGGCCAGGCGTTGGTAAGCTTCCTCGTGCTGGCCCTGCTCCCGATGCAGGTGCCCTAGGACCGCCGCTGCCCGCAGTTCCCACGATCTGGCCCGCTGCTGGCAGGCGACCTCAATGGCCCGATGCAGGCATTCCTCGGCCTCGCTCCAATATGTGCGTCCCTTTTGCAGCAACAACTCTCCCCGACGCAGGTGGAGGTTCGCCTCGAAGTGCCGCTCGTCGTGGGCCTCTACCAGCGCCAGCGCCTCGTCGATGGCGTCCAATCCCTCGTCGATCGCCCCGGCGCTGGCGCACGCCTCGGCGAAGTTCGCCAGCTGTTGTGTGTGAGAGGCGAGGATCCCTGCCGCCCTGCAGGCCGCCACGCCCTCGCGCAGGATGGCCAATCCCTCGTCTGCGTGTCCCAACTCGGTCAGCGCCCGGCCCTTGATGCACTGGCCCCACGCCTGGTACAGGGTGAAGCCCTGTTCTTCCCAAAGTCGCAGCAGGGTCTCGGCCTCTTCCAGGGCCAGGTCGTATTTGCCACATCGCAGGTGGATGACGCCCCCGGCGATGCCCAGGGCAAAACCCAGGCTGAAGGGCTGGTTCAGGCCGTGGGCCAATTTGATGCTTTCGTCCGCCCGCTGTAGGGCCTGGTCGGGGTAGCCCAGGAACCACAGGGTCCAGCTCAGGTACGCCAGACACGTCACCTGGATGTCCTGGCCGGTCACCGTGAGTAGGGATCGACGTTGGTGGGGATCGAAGTCGGCCAGGGCGCGCTCGAAATGGGCGCGGGCCTGGGTGAACTTGCCCAGGTAGACCTGGCTTATACCGAGCACCGTATGGGCCGCGGCCGTTTGTGCCGGCTCGCCCATGCGCTGGGCGAGGTCGAGGATCTGCTCGGCGATGCCCAGCGCCTGGCGATGTTCCGCCCTGGGCATGCAGTAACTCCAGTGCATGATCAACGACTGGAATATTTGGGCGGGTTCGCCGATCTGCCGGCTCAGTTCCAGCGCCCGGGTGTAGGCCCGGCCGCGCTCCGGGGCGCCGTAGCTCTTGATGGCCCGGAGCGGGATACCCAGCGCCAACTGGAATGAGAGCTCACGCCGGGCCCGGTCGGCGGAGTCGGGCATCGTCTCCAGCAGTTCCAGTCCCCGTGTGTAATGGAGGAGGGCTTCCTCGTAAGCGGACATCTGGACGGCCCGCTCCCCGGCCCGGTACCGGTAGGTCACGGCCTGGTCCACCAACCCCGCTCGCTCAAAATGCCACGCCAGCTGGCCCGCGATGGCTACGGTGGTCTCGTCTCCATGCTCCCCGTACAAGGCTTCCAGCGTATTTCCCACGGCCTCGTGCAGGTAAGCGCGCTCTACCTCGTCCAGTTGATGGTACAGGTATCTCTGGAACACGAAGTGCCGGAAGCGGTAGCGGGACAGGCGCTGCGCGCCCACCCGGTGCAGGCTCTGGGCGCGCACCAGGCGGTGCTGCCGGCCCAGCACGTCGCTCAGGAGCCGGAGGATCTCGCTGGGGTCGACGTCTTGCACGCGGGCCACGACTTCGGCGGTGAACGTCTCGCCCTCCACGCTGGCGGTAGCCAGGGCTGCTTGCCACGCGGGTGGCAGCCGCCCGACGCGCTCGGCGATGACCGCCTCGACCCGGGCCGGCAGTCGTCCCCACTCCAGGGACGGCCCCTCGACCCACCGGCCGTCCTCGTCCCGCACCAGGTCGCCCCGTTCTCGCAAGCCCCTCAGCAACTCGACGGTGAACAGCGGATTGCCGCCGGTGTGCCGGTAGAGCGTCTCGCAGAAGGCGGCGCCCAGGCGGTGGGGCTCGCTGTCGACCAGGGCCTCCACGAATCGCCGGTCATTCGCCTGCCCCAAGTCGATTTGAACGTCTCCCCGGTCGCGCTGCAATTCGTGGATGACCGGTGCCAGCGGGTGACGCTCACCATTCCGGCCCCGCGCCAGGTCGCCCGGGCGGTACGCGCCGACGATCAGGATCCTTCCCCCCGCCAGCCGCCGTCCCAGGTGGAAGAGCAGGCTGGTGGAGCCGGCGTCGGCCCATTGCAAGTCCTCCAACACGAGCACCAATGGATGGTAGCGCGCCAGGGCCAGCAGGACCCGGGTGACCTGCTCCAGGAGATTGACCTGCTTCGAGAGGGCTTGGTCGAGGTCGGTCGCCGTGCCTGACCCACGCTCGTCCCCGTCTCGTCGGTGAGCGTTCTGGCCGACGATGGCTTCCAGTCGCTCTCGCCAGGTGGTGCCTGCGGGTGCAAAGGCCTCGGCGCGCAATGCCAGCGCCGCCCCGGGTACCAGGCGATCGATCAGGTCGGGGCCTTCGTCGACCAGGGCCTGCACCGCGTCGGGGAGCGCGCGCCACAGGCGACGGGCGGCCTCGTACCCGATGGTGCCGCCCGACCGCTGGGCTTCGACGTCGCCGGTGAGCAGTTGCAGGATCTCGCGAAAGGGCAGGTAGGGATCGCCGACGCCGGTGTGGGCGTTGCAGTGGCCCCGGGCCACGACGACGTCGGGGTGGGCCGTCAGCGTTCGTTGGGTGAAGGCGTTGATCAGCGCCGTTTTCCCGGCCCCGGCGTCGCCGACGACGAAGACCGCGCCGCCCTGTCCCGCCAGCGCGGCGTCCAGGAGATCGTCCAATCGGGCCAACTCCCGATCCCGCTCGACGAAGGCCGTTGGCGCGGCCTCGGTCGTCCGTTCTTCATCGGCGGTGCGGGATGGCATGGTTGGTGTTGCTCTTCTGTCCTCTTGCCCGCTGGCCCTCGGGACTTTCAGGTTCCCATCGTGGATCTTCTGGTACAGCGCGCGTGTCTCCATCTCCGGCTCGATGTCCAGATCGTCGGCTAACAGGCGGCGACACATCTCGTACTGGGCCAAGGCGGCGGCGCGCTGGCCATTCAGTGCCAGCACGCGCATCAGTTGGCGGTGGGCCCCTTCGTTCCAGGGTTCCAGTTCGAGATGCCGTCGCACGCACGCTTGCGCCTGGACGTACGCGCCGCGCCTCTCGTGGATAGTCGCCAGGCGATGGAGGGCGTCGGCGACCTGGTGGTCGATCTGCTCCCGCTTGAACAGCGCCCACTCCTCGAAGGCGGGGCAATCGCTCACCGAAAAGCCCGCTAGGAACGGCCCGCGATACAGTTCGAGGGTCGACTGAAGGTTCCGGTGCGCCGCTTTGGCGCCCTCGTCGTCGAATGAATGGTCGCGGCTGCCGGCGATTCGCCGCGCCAATGCCGCGACGTCCAGGCTGTGGTCGCTGGCAGTATTGAACCGGATGGTGTTCCGCGTGACGAGCAGGAAGGGCGGCTTTGCCGTGTGATCGTCGATCACCTTGCGGAGGTCGTACAGGGTGTAGCGCAGGTTGCTGCGGGCGTCCCGGTTGGACTGCTCAGGCCACAACAGCCCGGCCAGCGCGTCGCGGCGATGGGTTCGGTCCGCTTCGACCGCCAGGTAAGCCAGCAACGCCCGGACCTTGTCCGATTTGAAATCGGTCACCGGCTCGCCGTCCAACGTCACGTGGATGGTGCCCAGCAGGGCAATGGATAAGTGGGGCATATGGAAAGTCACTCAAACGGCATCCGTCGATGTGGAGTCTAGCAGTTCTTTCACATTATACTCCATCGAAAACAGTTTATCAACACGCCACTTACTAGCCCGCCACGTTCTCGCCACGGTTGGTGAGTATAATGATGTAGAAAAACCAGGTTTTTGTGCGACAAATTTTATCAGGTAAGTCGATGTGAATCACAAGGGGTTTGCTGTCTCTCAGAGACATTGAAAAACCTGGTTTTTGTTTCGCTTCCCCAAGTTTTGCGCGCATCCCAACACACTTTGAGGAGCAACCATGAGCGAAAGGCGGAAACAAGACTACCTGGCCTATATGTTGCGCGTGTGGAAGGCCCATACCGACGAGGGACCGATCTGGCGCGCCTCCCTGGAAAGCCCCCACACCGGCGAGCGCCAGGCCTTTACGGACCTGGTGGCGCTGTTCGCTTTCTTGCAAGAGCGAACCGAAGGATTCGAGCTACCGGTGGGCGTGCTGCCAGCAGACGCCGAAGTGGATACGTAAATGAGGATATGAACCACGAATTTCACGGATGACACGGATTGGCCAAAGAAAATAATCCGTGGAAATCGGTGCCATCTGTGGTTAACCTGGTGAAACGCTGTGTAACGACAGTCACGAGAGGAGATTTGAAGATGAAGAAGGCATCCCCCCGTTCTGCTAAGACGACCCCCCAATTGCTCTTGGCCCTCGGTCTGCTGGTGGCCCTGACCCTGGCAGCGCTCTTGGCCTATTTTCCGTCTCCAACCACGGCCCGTTCTCGCGATGGCGCGGTGGCCGTGGCAGCCGCCTGGCGGCGGGCCAACGACATCGGCGCGTATCACTACACGACCGAGATCAAGCAGACGACGTGGCCCCTGCCTAAACTGGAGAACGTCGGGCTGGGCAGCACGACGGAGCGTCTGTACATCGAGGGCCAGGTAGACGCCGGCGCCGATTCGATGGCCATGACGGTCTGGTCCGGTGGGGGGAGCGCCCTCACCGGCGACGACGGCCTCGAAATTCGCGTCGCCGACGGCCAGGCCACGGGCCGCGTGGGGACCAGCGGCTGGCGCGAGATCGACGACTTCAGCGGCCTCTTCGCGCCGGACCGGGATCCCCTGGCCTACCTGGCCGGGGCCGAGGACGTCCGCCGGGTGGGCACCGAGACCCGTTCCGGGGTCGCCGTCGAGCGCTACGCCTTCCATCTGGACGGACCAAGCTTTGCGGCCTACATGCGCGACCGGATGGAGGAAGAGTTGGTGCGCCAGGGCGCGTTGCCTTCGGGCCTGCGCCTGGACATGGTGCAGACGTACGTGGATATGACGGGCCAGGGGGAACTGTGGCTGGATAGCGACGGCCTGCCCCTGCGCCAGGTGCTCCACGTGAAATTCCCGCCCGACCATCGCGAGCAGACCGAAGTTAAAATCACCACCGATTTCTCCCAATTCCAGGCCGGTTTAGCCAGCGCCGGGCATCCGGGCACCGGGTTGGTATCGAGGCTTCGGACAAAACTGGCCCGCCTGACCTCGCAAGACCTGGCGCAGACCGCCGCCAACCTCGGTCTCTGGGGAGTATGCCTGGGTATGGCCGTCGTGTTGATTGTGCAGCGGAACTCGATGCGAGCCTACGCCGCGGTCGTGATCGCCGTCGTCGCCTCGTTACTCGTCACGCCGCTGCTCCAGAGCGAGCAGGTGTACGCCTTTTCCCAGAAGCAAGCCGCCACCCGCGCCGAGCGGGAGCGAGAGCAGGAAGCGGCCCGCCAGGAGCGCGAACTGCGCGCATCGCTACAGGGCGACAAATCCTTCGATCCCCGGAGCGATCCATTGGTCGCCCGCGCCGCTGCCCAACCGGCGCGCTCGCCGTCCTCCCTCGACGACCTGCCTTTCGTTGCGAACTCGGCTGCGAACCCGGCCCGGCTGACCGCCGCCAGCTCCGAGTGCGACCTGGAAAACGACGACGGCGCCGACGATGACGAGGACAACTTGACCAACATGCAAGAAGGTTGCATCGGCACCGACCCGAACAAGAAGGACACCGACGGCGATGGCCTCAACGACGACGTCGAGGTCTTCGAGCTGGGCACCAACCCGACCACGCCCGACGGGGCGGACAGCGATGGCGACGGCATCCTAGATGGGGTGGAGGTGCGCGGATTTGAGGACAGTGCGGGCCGGCGCTGGTACCTGGACCCGCTGAACGCCGACACCAACGGCGACGGGACGCCGGATGGGATTGAGCTCCCGGTCAAGGAAAACGGCGAGCTGGATTGTCCCGACCCCGATGGCGACTCGATTCCGAATTGCGACGTTGATATCGACGCGGACGGTATTCCCGACGCCTTTGACTTTGACGACGACAACGACGGCGTGCCGGACAAGGTCGACCTCACGCGCACGCTGGCGGCCGGCTCGGTTGACGGCGGTGAGATTGGGGGGCTGGACGGCGGGGCCTTTCGCTTCAAGCTGGATGACCTGACGCTGGATACCCCGGCCTACGTGGACTTCCAGCTCCGCCCGGTCAACCCGGATCACCTGTGGTACACGCTCAACGTGCTGGACTGGCCCTCTGACGACCGGGAGGGACAGGTCCAGCGGGTGCACAACACGACCTTCGGCAACAGCGGCAAAGAGGCGAACGGCGACATGCGGCTGATCCCCATGCTGGAGATCGAGATCCCCTACCAGCAAGGACATTACGGCCACCTGCCCGTCAAACCCGGCGCGCCCGCGATCCAGCCCACCACACCCATCACCGCCTGGCTGGACGCTGGCGAGATGGCGGACTTCAACGTGACGGTCCGGAAGCTGGACCAGGCGGGCACCCTGGCGGCCTACGTGCCGCTCTCCCTGGTGAAGGACCCGGCCGGCGACGGCCCGGTGGCCTTTGGCGGCCGCATGTTCTACCGCCCCAGCGTCACCGGTGCCGGCCCCTGGCAGAAGGCGCGCCTGGTGTGGATGATCCAGGCCAAGACCGACTATTGCCTGCCGGTGCCCGACGACTTCCAGCCCGACGAGCCGCAAAGCGACCGGTACGAGGCCTGGTGCGCGGGCAAGGATAACTGGGTCGAGCGCGAGACGGTCATCCACACCTATTACGACGATTGGTACCTGACCGGCTTCTCGGTGCGCGAGGACCGGGGCCTGAGGGCCGGCGTCATCTTCGAGAACCCCAACTACGCCCTCAACCACGGCTACGATCCCGACACCTATTACGAGGCCTACCTGTGGGGCCTGGCCGCCAACCTGGACCAGACCTTCGTCGCCGGGCGCTCAGACGGGGACGCGCGCGATCTGACGTTAGACGACATCTGGACCCGCTTCCACACCGGCAATAGTGCCTCCCCGGAGGCACGTTGGGACATCCCGAAGAACGCCCTCCAGGTGATCACCTACACCTTCCCCCACCAGAGCGACGTCAGCCATCTCCCCATGACGCACACCCAGGAGATCCTGGCCGATTACTTCATGGACGGCGGCACGCCCAAGATCGAGAACCCCACTATGCTGTTCGCGCGGGAGGAGACCGTCCGCAGCGCCTCGCTCGACGCCGGCGACGCGGTGGTGCAGCACGCGGCTACCATTGAGGATGGCGTGTTGGCGACGAACCAGGTCAAGATCGTACTGGACCCGGGCGAGGTCCCCGAGACCGTCCTGGCCGGCCTGAACTGGGCCCCGTACAAATACGCCGGGGCTGGCGTTTGGGAGGCCGACGCCATCGACGAGTACGTGGCCAAGCTCAAGGCCCGGTTGCGCCCCCGATTCGACGCCGATCCCGACCTCAACCCGGATGGCTATGCCCCCGACGAGATCGAGGGCCTCAAGGACGGCGCCGAGCTCGTGGCCGGATCCTTCTACCTGACCCTGTTCGCTGGGCTGAGCAATTTCGTCGAGATGGATGGCGCGCCCCTGACCCTGACCTACGCCCGCGAGGACGCCGACGTTACCTATACCGGCGCCAAGGTGGGCGGCGTCATCGCCAAGGTGATCGTGCTGGAGATCGCGTCCCAGGTGGCAGAGGCCGGGCGCTGGGCCTCATTGGGCCGGACGATTATGGACGCCAAGTGGTTCACCCGGGTGTTCGGCGCCGGGACGACTGACGAGACGCTGAACCTGTTGGTCAAGACGGGCCAGAGTCCCGGCGGCAAGACCGGCCTACTCGGCGGGATATGGAAGGGCCAGACCCGGGTGGGTAAGGCCGGCGCGCCGCTCCTGGTCGCCGGCGCCGTGGTGGCCGTGGGGTTGGTCGCCTACGTCGCCGTCGCCTTGGCTCTAGACATCCCCGGCACCGAGTACGTGATCCAGGGGATCTCGGCGGCGGTCAGCGTGGCTCTGGTCTGCATGGCGATCAAGGATTTGTACACGGCGGTCTCGACGTCCGGCTGGCAGACGGTCAAAAGCCTGGCGAACACGGTGAGCCGGGCCTCAGCCATCGCCGCCGTGATCGGCATGATCATCACCAGCGTCATCGCGGCGGGTTTCTTCGTCTACAGCATGGTCTCTGGGGGCGTCATGCCCGGCACGTTGGCCTTCGACCAGGCCCTGGCGAACATGGTGGCGACGGTGATCGTGGCGGCCATCATGCTGGCGATCGGCATGATCCCCATCATCGGGCCGGTGATCGTGGCCATCATCGGCCTCATCGACGCCCTCATCGTCTCGGCCTGCATGGTGGTCGAGGCGACGACGGGCGTGGAGGACGAGAGCTGGTGGACACTGGTCAAGGATTATGCATGCGGCGGCATCACCGGCGCGATGACCAAGCTGGTGGAGACCTTTATCTATGACCAGAAGCCGCTGGTCGACCTCCAGGCCGCGGACCGCATGACGCCCACCAATTTCCAGGTGGACGTCTCGCCGCTGGCCCAGGGGATGGCCGTGGACGGCAACCTGTCCATCAGCGCCGACGTCTTCACTACCCTGTACCGCAACGCGCCCATGGAGCCGGATCAGGCGAAGGAGGAGATCGAGGCCCTGATCCAGGATGGAGATTTCGAGGCGCTCCAGCGGCTGCTCGACGACTTTGGCATCGGCGTCTTCTACATCTGGCAGTTTACCGATCCCTTCGTCAACGACGCGACCTTCCGCTACGCCCTGGTGACCACCGATACCGAGACGATCGACGTCGGCATCAAGCAAATGGAGGACGAGTGGCAACCCGCCGGCAGCGGCGACCTCGATTCGAAGCGCTACACCACCACCCAGCACGTGGACAACGGGGGCAACGTCACCTTCGTGGAGCCTGGCCTGAACTGGGAACCGGAACTCTACCTGGCCGAATCCCACGCCATCCAGGCCCAGGAGTGCACGACGCTGCCGCCGCTGACGCCGGTCAATCCCCTGCCGATTCCCATTCCCGTCTGCTGGCTGCGGCCCACCGAGGACACGCTCCACGTCCCCCTGGGCGATAACTTCAAGTTCGATGTCTTTCCCGCCACGCTGGATGGCTTCTACGCGCTGTCCAGCAGGGGCGACCGGAGTTACGCCCTGGCGTGGGATGATGCCTTCCCGGTGCTGGCCGACGCCGACGGCGATGGGCTGCGCAGCCAGGCCAAGGGGGGCAACGACCCCGACGACCGCTTCGCCGACACCGACGCCGACGGGCTGTCCGATTTCTACGAGGTCCGCCATGGGTTGAATCCGCAGAACCCGGACACCGACGGGGACGGGTGGTCCGATTACGAGGAGGTCCGGCATGGGACCAACCCCGCCCGGGCTGACAGCGACAGCGACGGCCTGCTGGACCGGGAGGAGGTCGAGGGGTGGGAATACGTGTATGGCTTCGATAGCTCGAACGAGCCGCTCATTACCCGCGTCACCTCCGACCCCCACGACCCGGACACGGACGGCGACGGCATCACCGACAAGCTGGAGCAGGTGTACGGCTTCAACCCGCGCGTCTACTCCGAACCGAACGTCATGGCTATCGAGTCCCAGCTCGGCGCGCCGGCGTGTACCCAGGTCATCATCGCCCAGGTCGAGGTCATCAGTATGGACGACGGGTTCCTCGACACGTCTGGCGAACTGGAGATCAAGATCAATGGACAGTCGATATGGTATCAGACCGGCGCCAAGGCGGGTAACGTCTACGAGCCAAACGTGTTCCAGGCGCTGTGTGAGAGTTCGGCCACTCTTCAGATGATCGAACACGATATTTTTAGTAGCGACGACGATCTCGGCATGGTCAGTTTCCCCAGCGGCGCGACCGGTGAGCATTCGCACACCTTTACCGATGGCGGCGCCGTCGAGGTGCTGTTGGAGTGGATCGTCTCGGCGCCCGCTCCGTCGAGCCGCTTCGTAGCCCCGGGCCAGACGCTGACCTACGCCGCCACCGTCGAGAACAAGGTCCGGGACCGGTATGCCCTGGGCCTGCTGGAGGTGGATTTCCCGTTGGCCGCCCCGTATGGAGACGTGGAACCGCAGGCGTACAAACTTCCGCCCGGCAGGACGACCGGCCTGGACGGGACCATGATGGTGGCGCCCGACGTCGCCCAGTCGCAGCGCATCAGCCTGACCCACCGGGCCGGGGCCAACATGGCCTGGCTGCGGCGCGAGGCGGGCGGGCGCGTGTTGTGGCTGCGCTTCAACGAGATCGCCGGCGCGACCCGTTTCGTCGATAACTCGCTGCTGGGGCACGATGGCGTCTGCTCCGGCAGCGCCTGCCCCACCGCCGGGCAGACGGGCTACGCCGGGCTGGCGGTAGCATTCGACGGGACCGACGACTACGTCGCCCTGGGCAACCCGGACCGGATGAATTTCGAGGGGGCCATCACCCTGGCCGCCTGGATCAAGCCCCACGCCGGCGATGACTTCCGCAGCATCCTGACCCACGGCTACCGGCCCTCGGAGGGGAAACAGGTCTTCTTCCACATCAACCAGGGAAAATACGAGGTTGGCTACTGGGACAACGGCGATACCGCCCGCGCCAGTTACGATATCCCCACGAGCGATCTCAATAACTGGGTTCACCTGGCGGGGACCTACGACGGCGAAAAGTGGCGGCTCTACCGGAACGGCGTCCAGGTGGCCCAACAGGCCGCCGATACCGGGGCCATCGTCGTCGACCAGAACTGGTTCGTCGGCGCTCGGGATCATAAGGATGGGCCGGACCGCTTCTTCGACGGCTTGATCGACGACGTGGAGGTCCTGCCCAAAGCCCTATCCCCGGAGGAAATCGCCACGCGGGTGCGGGAACCGGTCTTCCACGCCGAGTTTGAAGAGACCGATTACGATTGCTCGGGGGATGAATGCCATCTCAGCGATAGTTCCTCCACTCAGAATGATATCACCTGTCCCCAGTATTACTTCGGTTGGCCTGTCTACCAATATTTTAATCCTCGCTGCCCCGTGCTGGGCAAGAACAGCCCCCTGGGGAACAGCGTCGCGTTTGACCAGATGTCCCATCTCCTCGCCGGTCCCAGCGACAGCCTTGACCTGAGCCAGGGCGTGGGCAATTTCACCCTGGCGGCCTGGGTCCGTCCCCAGGACTACACGGAATACATCTCGCCCGGAAACAAGAACGGCGACGCCGACTGGGAGG
>DAOTUC010000333.1:0-12799 GCA_034437315.1 Anaerolineae bacterium | reverse complement strand
GAAACTGACGGTTACGTCCGACGGGAGATAGCCGCGGCGCGCACCACGGCGGCGGAAATCTAGGCTGCTCAACCGATTCGTAACGAAATCGTAACCCAAACATCGTGAGTTCTAGGGTAGGATGGACTTATCAGACGTGCCTGTTAGGGCTTATCCTGTGAAATTCTCGTTTTTTGTGCAAGAATTTTGCATATGCCCACCTTTTGGTTCCGGCTCGTTCGGAATAGGTTGAGAATATCTTAAATAATTGCTCTAGCCGCCGTCTTGGGGGCGCTAATCGGCCCGAGGACGGGCCTCTGAGCGAATTTTTAATAGGCTCTTGATCAGATATGGATGAAGGAGATGAGGTAGATGGATGTACGTCAGGTGACTGAGAAATTGGGCGATCTATCCCGCCAGCAGAACCTCGTCACGTTCCGCCTGGCGCGTCAGATTTACGCCTTGCCCATCGAACCGATCGTGCGCATCATTGAGATGGTGACCATTACCCCGCTCCCGCAGGTCGGCGGTTCCGTGGAAGGGGTCATCAATATGCACGGTCGGACTGTGCCGGCGATCAATCTGCGCCGTCATTTTGGGTTTCCGGAGATCCCATTTGCATTGCGCACCCCGATCATCATCTTGAAAGTGGGCGGACAGACCTTCGGCCTGATCGTCGATGAGGTGATTGACGTGCTTAACCTATTACCTCAGCAGGTCTCACGGGTGGCGGAGATCTTGCCGGAAGGGGTCGACGAAGAGCCGATCCTCGACGGTATCTTGCACGACGAGGGGCATGCAGTGTTGTTGCTGAACGTGCAACATCTCTTCACTTCCCAGCAGGTGAAGATGTTATCCCGCGCGATGGCGATCCTGCCTGACGAATTTTTTGAGGGAGAGGAACCGCCGGTTGAACAGCATACGGATGCGGAATCGCATGGAGCGACGGCTGATGAGGCGGGCGAGACTGCCGTCGGCGACGGCGACAACGTGGAGTAAGGAGTGTGACATCGTTGGAAGCTAACGATCCCATTGAGGGGAAAAAAGCCCCTCGCTTTGGATACGGCGATTATTTGCGCTTTAGCAAGCTCATATACGAGCGATGCGGGTTGCATTTCCCGGATAATCGCCGGGCCGATCTGGAACGGGGCGTGCGACAGGCCTTTTTGACCTCGACGTGCGCCGATATGGACGAGTATTACGAATTGCTCCAGGACGCCGACACCGGCTTTGTGCATTTCGAGCGCCTGGCTAACGCGCTGACCATCAGTGAGACCCACTTTTTCCGCGATGCCGGTCAGGTGGATGCGTTGTACCGACACGTGTTGCCCAGTATCATTCGGCGGCGGCGCTCGTTGCGAACGTTGCGAATCTGGAGCGCCGGTTGCGCCAGTGGGGAGGAGCCCTACTCGGCGGCGATGTTGTTGCGCGAACTCTTGCCCGACGTGGATGATTGGTCGATCACGATTCTGGGCACTGACATCAACACCCAGGCACTCGACGCTGCCCGTCAGTCGCTCTATAGCGAGTGGGCGTTCCGGGAAGAGCGGGCCAAGATGTGGCGACCGCGCTATTTTCGGCGGCGTGGCAATCATTACGAGTTGCTCCCGTCCGTCAAGCGTATGGTCACCTTCTCGAAACTCAATCTGGTAGAGGATCATTACCCCTCCTACGAGTCGAATACGACGTTGATGGACCTGATTCTCTGTCGCAACGTGATGATCTATTTCACCGAGGACATCTCTCGCGGCATCGTCGATCGCTTTTACAATTGCCTGACCTATGGCGGGTGGCTGGTAGTGGGCCACGCGGAACACTCGCTCACAATCTACCGTCGATTCCAGATCCACAACTTTCCCAATGCTATCCTCTATCAGCGCACCGATAAAGCGCGCTCCAGGCCGCAGGATTGGGCCTGGGACGCCCCCCGGGACGTCTCTGGCGCTTTGGGTGATGCATCCATAGATGAGTCCGAGGGAGACAAGCCGGCGATTTTGACGCCGTCGGCAGTGACCGAGCGCGTTTATTCGCCGCCGATCAATCTGTTCGAGAGGCGGGATGAGGCGCGGAGTGAGAAGGATGCGCCGCCGGACGTCTCGCCGGACACGCAGGACATCCTGGATTTGCTTGGAACCGAAAAGGATTTTGAGAAACCGAAAGCGGAATTGGACCACGTTTACATCGATTCTTTGGGGCGTCTGGGCCACGTCGATCCGTTCGAGCGGGCGAAGGAGCTATTGAACTATGGCCGTTCGGAGGAGGCGTGTGAACTGTTGAACAGGATGATCGAGCTGGGAAGGCATGACCCATCGACCTACGCGCTGTTGGGCCAGGCTTACGCCAATATGGGGGATTGGGACGAGGCGGAGGATTGGTGTCGCCGGGCGATTCAATTGGACAAGTTGGCCCTGGAGGCCTATTACATCCTGGCCTTGATCATGCAGCACCAGGGCGCATTGGAAGAAGCGATCAACTTTATGAAGAAAGTCGTCTACATCGACCGGCATTACGTCCTGGGCCATTTCGGTCTGGCCGATCTCTATCGCAGTTATGGACGGTTGCCGCAGGCTCTCAAATCCCTGGATAACGCCCGGTGCTTATTGGAAGATAGTCCAGACAATGAGTTCATCCCCGGGTCGGGGGGCATCACGGTCGGGAGTTTGCGCGAGGCGATCATTCATCAGCAGCAGAAGTGGAGCGCGGAGGCGGCTGAGAGGTGAGGGGCGCGCGGTCGCGTTGGAGAGCAAAATGGTGAATCCAGGGGAAGGGGAGATGACGAGAGAGGCATTGAGCGCGGCTTTGACCGAGGCTCAGGCGGAAATCGCCCGGCTGCAAGCGGATCACGTGGCGTGCAAGCGGGCCGTGGCGAGCGCGCGCCGGCGAGCGGCCCAAATCTCGCTCATTTACGAAGTGGGTCAGCGGATCAGCGGGGAGTTGACCCTGGACGCTCTGACGTTGAGAGTGGTCGAGGCCGTGGCGGAGACTTTCCGCTTTCAGGGCGTGCTGCTGTTCCTGCACGATCCGGAGACCGGTCTGCTGAAGCTGGCGGCCCGCACCGGGACGTTGGGCGCATCTTTCGACCCTGATTTTCAACTGGTGACCGGCGAAGGAGCGCCCGGTCGAGCCGCCGAGACGGGCGAGACGCAAGTCGTCGGAAACGTCGCGCCGGACGATCCGATGCGTCGCGCGGCGAAAGCGCTTCGCTCGGAGATCGCGGCCCCCATCAAGAGCGGGGAACGTTTCATCGGCGTGCTGGATGTGCAGAGCGACGGGGTGGACGCATTCGATGATACGTACCGCTTGGCGATAGATTCGTTGGTCGTGCAGGCGGCGATGGCTATCGAGCACGCCCGCTCCTTTGAGGAAGCCCACTCGCGGGCGGATGAATTACTCGTCTTGAACGAGCTGGGGCAAGCGCTCACTGCCCAGCTCAGCGTGCAAGAGGTGCTGGAGGAAGCCTATCGGCAGACGTCCCGCCTGGTCGATACGAGCAATTTCTTCATCGCTCTGTACGATCCGGATAAGCACGAACTCTCGATTGAGATTTCTCATTCCACGTTGGAAGACGAGGGCCATTTGGACACGTTCTCGGCCGATGAGGGGCTCAGCGGTCGTGTGCTTCGAGCTCGACAACCCCTTCTGGTTGACGATGACCGCCGGTCGGACCGTGGCATTGGGAAGAAAGCGCTGTCCTGGTTGGGCGCGCCGCTGATGGTGGGGGGCGAGGTGTTGGGGGTGATGGTCGTTCAGAGTTATACGATCCCTCGCCTGTACGGCGAGCGCGATCGGGATTTGTTGGTCGCGATTGCCAATCAGGCGGCGATTGCGTTGCAGAATGCTCATCTGTTTGAGGGGATGCAACAGCAGGTGGCGGAACGAACGCGGGCCCTGCGCGAAAGTACGGCGGAGCGGGAGCGCTTACAGCAAGAGGTGATTGAGGCGCAGCGACAGGCATTGCGCGAACTCTCGACCCCGGTGATTCCGATCATAGACGCGCCCGGCGGCGGGGGCGGCGTCATCGTCATGCCGTTAATCGGTTCCATCGACACCGCGCGGGCGCGGGACATCACCCGCTCGCTGCTGGCGGGCATTCGCCAGCAGCGGGCCAAGGTCGTCATCCTCGACGTCACCGGCGTTTCGGTCATAGATAGCGGCGTGGCGAACCATCTGCACAAGACGATCCATGCGGCGCGCCTCAAGGGCGCTTGCACCATCGTCACCGGCGTCTCCGACGCGGCGGCGGAGACGATCGTCGATCTGGGCATCGACTGGAGCGGTATTGAAACGCTCGCTAACTTGCAGACTGGATTGCGCGCCGCCCTGGCGCGCATGGGCAAGCGTATTATCTCGAGCTGAACAGTTGCATTTTCTGAGGGAGGTGGGAAAATAGGGTGGCGTGTGTTGATAGATATCGCCGGTTGGTTAGGGGTCGCGTCGCTTTTGCTGGCTTACGTGCTGGTCTCTACCAAGCGCATCGAGGGGGATGCGGTGCTTTATCAGGCGCTTAATCTGGGGGGCGCGGGGCTTTTGATTGTCAACTCGTTTTATTACGGCGCCTTCCCCTCGGTGGGCATTAACGTCGTGTGGATCGGAATCGCGATCTATGCGTTGGCCCGTCGCGAACCGGGGATGAATGGGGAGTGAGTGGAATTGGGTGGGGGAATGGCGCGAGCTGATTTGTGGGCGACCCGACCAGGGGGGCTCAATCAAAAGGAGAGCAAGGAATGGAAGAAAAACAGAAAGCAGAGAGCGATTTATTTCTAGCAGAGGCATTGCGGCGAGCCAGCTATGCTTTTGGCTCTGGGTACCCCGATGGTCAATTATATATTTGCAATCAGGCCTTTTGTGACTTGACCGGCTACACCGAAGAGGAACTGCAGGAGATGTCCTGGGCGGTCGATATCACGCCGGAGGAGTGGCGTGAGTTTGAAGCGGAGAAACTCGCGGAACTGCTCCGCACCGATCAACCGCAGCGCTACGAAAAGGAATACTTCCACAAGGATGGGACGCGCGTCCCGATAGAGATCGAGACTCACGTCATCCGAGACGACGACGGCGACCCAAAGTGGTATTACGCTTTCGTGAAAGACATTTCGGAGCGTAAACAGGCCACGGACGCGCTAGGATCGCTCTACCAGATCAGCCGCGATTTGAACGCCGCCCAGGATGAGCGGGATTTGCTGGACGCGCTGTCCCGGTCGGCGAGAGAGAGCGGCGCCTTCAGCGCGGCGCTGATGTACATCGATCTTGATGAGTCCGGCGACCCGGCCTGGTTCGAGGTGGCCTCTGTCTGGCAGGAGGACGGGGATTATCCTGTTCCACCGGGGACGCGCGTCCCGGCGCCTGAATACCCTTTCGCGCCATTATTCATCGCCGCGCCCGAGGAGCCCCAATTCATCGCCGACGTCATGACCGACGAGCGGGTGGACGACTCCCTGCGAGAGACTTTGGAACCGTTGAGCGTCCGGGGGATGCTGTTCATCCCGCTGACCCAGGCCAATCGCTGGTTGGGTGTGTTGGCTCTTGCTTGGGATGAGCCGCACGAGTTCGGCGAGCAGGCGCGGGAATTCTACCGCGCGATTATGCAATTAGCTGGGCCGGCGGTGGAAAATCGCCGCTTGTTGAACGAAATGGAGAATATCGTGCGGCAGCGCACGGTGGAATTGCAAGACGCTCAACAGTTGTTGCAATTGGTGCTCGACACCATCCCGATGGGTATCTATTGGAAAGATCGAGATCTGGCCTACCTCGGTTGTAACGAGCCCTTCGCCCGTGATGCCAGTATCGAATCGCCTGAGGAGATTCTGGGTAAGAGCGATTTCGACCTGGGATGGGCGTCGGAGGCGGACCGTTATCATTTGGACGACCGTCATGTGATCGATTCGGGCGAGGCGAGGTTGAACTACGAGGAGACCCATACGATGCCTGACGGGTCGCAGATCTGGTTGAAACTGAGTAAAGCGCCGTTGCACGACGCCGCCGGGCAGGTCAAGGGGATCATAGGGGTGTACGACGACATCAGCGCTCAGAAGCGGGCCGAAGCGGAGCGGGAGCGTTTACAGCAAGAAGTGATTGAGGCTCAGCAGCAGGCGATCCGCGAGCTCTCGTCCCCGGTGATCCCGATCATAGACGCGCCCGGCGGCAGGGGCGGCGTCATCGTCATGCCGCTGATCGGTTCGATCGATACCATGCGGGCGCGGGACATCACCCGCAGCTTGCTGGCGGGCATTCGCCAGCACCGGGCCAAAGTCGTCATCCTCGACGTCACCGGCGTGTCGATGGTCGATAGCGGGGTGGCGAATCACTTAAACAAGACGGTCCAGGCGGCGCGGCTGAAGGGCGCCCGCACCATCGTCACCGGCATTTCGGACGCGGTGGCGGAGACGATCGTCGATCTGGGCATCGACTGGAGCGGCATCGAGACCCTGGCCGATTTGCAGACCGGATTGATCGTCGCGCTGAACAACCTGGGGATCAGATTGATCAGCAAGTAGTTTCTTACCCGCCGTCTCTGGCGGCTCACTGTTAGGTATGGAGTGACCAAATCACATGGGTCAGAATAAGGAGCATAATGGATAAGGAAAAGGGACAAGTGGCGTTGGAAGTTTGCGAAGAAGAGCGGCAGCGACAGAAGGCTGTGTTGGACAACATCGGGGAAGTGATCTACGTCAGCGACCCCGATACATATGAACTGTTGTACGTAAACGAAGCGTTCAAGAAGAAATGGGGGGACGCGGTAGGGGAAACCTGTTATCAAGTGTTGCAGAATTTGGATGAGCCATGCCCATTTTGCACCAACGACCGCATCTTCGCCGACGTTGGGGAACCGTACGTCTGGGAATTTCAGAATCAGGTGACCGGCGACTGGTTCCGCTGCATTGATCGCGCTATTCCGTGGGTAGATGGGCGGATTGTGCGCTATGAGATGGCGATCGATATCACCAGGCAAAAAGAGGCGGAGGCGGAATTGGCGCAGATGAAGGCGGTGATCGCTAACTCTGCTGACGCGATCGCGATTGGGGGCCTGGAGGGACACGTGACCTACGCCAATCGGGCCTGTTACGAGATGTTCGGTTACGACCGCGAAAGCCAGGAGATGATCGGCATGCCAATCGCCGATTGCTGGGCGGCGCAGGATCGGGCGCGCTTGCAGGAGGTTATGCCCCAGGTGATGGGTGGGGAATGGCGCGGCGAGGCGCGGCAGCAGCGCAAGGACGGCGAGACGTTCGAAGCGGCGCTCACCGTTTTCCCGGTGCAGGATGACGCCGGGCGGCCCTTCAGCGTGGCGGCAATCATCCGCGACATCACCGAGCGAAAGCAGGCGGAACAGGCATTGCGCACCACCCGCGCTTCTATCGATCAGGCCCGCGACGCCTTCTACTGGTTCGATGAGGAGGGGCGCTTCATTGACGTCAATGAGACCACGCTTGAGATGCTCGGCTACACCCGCGAGGAAATTTTGACGCTGAGTGTCTTCGACGTCGATCCCTCCTTCCCGCGTGAGACTTGGCCGCCGCTCAAGGAACAACTGAAAGAGAAGGGATCGTTGGCCTTTGAAGGTTTCAATCAGACGAAAGGCGGTGTGTCCATTCCGGTGGACGTGGTGGTCAGTTACCTGCAATTCGGCGAGCAGGAAATCTATTTCTCCATCGCCAGGGACATCACTGAGCAGAAGCAGGCGCAGGAGGAGCGGGAGCGCTTGCAACAGGAGGTCATTGAGACCCAGCAACAGGCGCTGAAGGAGCTCTCGTCCCCGGTGATCCCGATCATAGACGCGCCCGGCGGCGGGGGCGGCGTCATCGTCATGCCGCTGATCGGTTCCATCGACACCATACGGGCGCGGGACATCACCCGCCGGCTGTTGGCGGGCATTCGCCAACACCGGGCCAAGGTCGTCATCCTCGACATCACCGGCGTGCCGGTGGTCGATAGCGGGGTGGCGAATCATCTGAACAAGACGGTCCAGGCGGCGCGGCTGAAGGGCGCCCGCACCATCGTCACCGGCATTTCGGACGCGGTGGCGGAGACGATCGTCGACCTGGGCATCGACTGGAGCGGCATCGAGACCCTGGCCGATTTGCAGACCGGGTTGATCGTCGCCTTGAAGAACATCGGTGTTGGGTTGCGTCGAGCAGGTTCGTGATCGCATAATCTAAAATGGAGGAAAATAAGTGATGATGAGCGCGACGGAAAAAGAATTAAAAGCACGGATTGCAGAATTAGAGGCCGCTCAGGTCCGAGCGGAGACGTTTAATCGTATCAGCCGCGGCTTGAACACTGCCGAAGATGAGGAGGCCATCCTTCGCGTCTTGGCTGCGTCTGCCATTGAGGGCGGCGCCTTAAGCGCTACCTTGACGTACATCGACGTGGAGCCGGACGGCACGCCTGGATGGGCGGAGACGGTCGCGGCCTGGCATCGAGATAGGCCGGCCTCTGCTATGGTGGGTTTCCGGATGTACCTGCCCGATTATCCATCGGGAGCATTGTGGATCTCTAACCCGAATCATCCCTTGCTCATCCCCGATGTGACGACCGACTCCAGGCTGGATGAAAACATCCAGGCCCATCACGAGCAAATGGGCGTGCGCGCGGTCGCACTGCTGCCCCTGAACCAGCGTGGGCGCTGGGTGGGGCTCGTCACCTTCAACTGGGGTGAGCCGCACGAATTCACCGACCACGAGATGATGGTCTACCAGGCGATTATCGACCTGGCGTCGCCGGCGGTGGATAATCGTCGCCTGTTGGTCGGGAAGCAGAAGGCGGTCACCGAGACGTTGTACGAGATCAGCCGAGGGCTAAACATCGCCCAGGACGAGGACGAGTTGTTGTATGCGCTGGCGCGGCCCGCGATTGAGACCGGCGCTTTCAACGTCGCGCTGATGTACGTGGATTTGGACACCGCTGGCGATCCGGAGTGGTTCGAGGCGGTCTCCGTCTGGCAGCGGGAGGGCGAGCCGCTGCTCCCGGAAGGCACGCGCACGTATGCGCCCGATTATCCCTTCACGCGCCTTTTCCTCGACCATCCGGACGAGCCCCAGTTTATCAGCGATGTCGAGACTGATGAACGGGTGGACGATAACCTCAGGGGCTTGTTGAATCAGATGTCGGGGCAAGCGACGCTCTTTTTGCCGCTGACCCAGGCCGGGCGTTGGGTCGGTTTGCTGGCGATCGTGTGGGACGAACCGCACGAGTTCAGCGAGCAAGAGCGGGAACTGTATCGCGCGTTGATCGGGTTGGGCGCGCCGGCGGTCGAGAACCGTCGCTTGGTGACGAACCTGGGGCAGATTGTCGAGGAGCGTACCAAGGAAGCGACCCTTTTCAAAGCGCTGGTCGAAAACTCGATCGATAGCATTGCTGTGCAGGATTTGGCCACCGGAGAATTGATCTATGCCAACAAGGCGTGTCACGAGATTTTTGGATATGACTACGCCAATCGTGAGATGATTGGTATGGACACGATGCAAATGTGGCCCGCAGATGACCTCCCCCAGTTTATGGAAGAGATAGCGCCTCAGATTATGAGCGGCGGGTGGCGGGGAGATGTGCGCCAGCAACGCAAAGACGGTTCCATATTCGACGCTCACGCCGCAGCGTTCGTTATGCAGAATGAAGCGGGCGAGCCTGTCTCAATGGCGGCGATCATCCGCGACATCACTGAGCAGAAGCGAGCCGAGGCGGAACGGGAGCAGTTGCAACAGGAGATCATCGAAGCGCAGCAGCAGGCGTTGAAGGAGCTCTCGACGCCGGTGATCCCGATCATGGATGCGCCCGGCGGCGGGGGCGGCGTCATCGTCATGCCGCTGATCGGTTCCATCGACACCATACGGGCGCGGGACATCACCCGCCGGTTGTTGGCGGGCATTCGCCAGCACCGGGCCAAGGTCGTCATCCTCGACATCACCGGCGTGCCGATGGTCGATAGCGGGGTGGCGAATCACCTGAACAAGACGGTCCAGGCGGCGCGGCTGAAGGGCGCCCGCACCATCGTCACCGGCATCTCCGACGCGGTGGCGGAAACGATCGTCGACCTGGGCATCGACTGGAGCGGCATCGAGACTTTGGCCGATTTGCAGACCGGGTTGATCATCGCGTTGAAAAGTTTGAACGTCAAATTGATACGTGAGTAGCGGGTTTTGGGTCGAATCCTTGCACAGCGAGCAAGCATTTGGCGGTCAATGGCTCCTTTTTGGTTCTGACCTGTCCAGGTTAGGAGGTCCTAAATGGAATACAATTTTGTCGATCTGATTGACGTCGAAAGCGTTCAGATTCTGTCGGATAGTTTTTCCCAGGTAGTCGGCATCGCCAACGCCATCATAGACCTGGAGGGCGAGATTATCACCGGCAGTGGTTGGCAGCGCATCTGCACCGATTTTCACCGCGAGCACCCGCAGGCGTGCAAGCGGTGCATCGAAAGCGACACCACACTGGCAAATCGTATGCTCCAGGGTGAACGGTACGCTGTCTACGAATGTATGAATGGCCTGGTGGACGCTGCCGCCCCCATCGTGATTGAGGGAGAACACGTCGCCAACTTCTTCACCGGTCAGTTCCTCTTCGAGGAACCGGACATTGATTTCTTTCGTCAGCAAGCTGAGAAATTTGGGTTTGACGAAGAGGCGTATATGGCGGCGTTGGCCGAGGTGCCCATTATCTCTCGCGAGCAGATCGGCCCGATCATGGATTTTCTCTCCCGCCTGGCTGAACTGGTCGGCGAGATGGGATTGTCCCAGATCAGGCAGTTGAAGGTGAGCCAGGAGATCATTGAGGCCCAGCAGCAGGCGCTGAAGGAGCTCTCGACGCCGGTGATCCCGATCGTGGATGCGCCCGGCGGCGGGGGCGGCGTCATCGTCATGCCGTTGATCGGTTCTATCGACACCATACGGGCGCGGGACATCACCCGCCGGTTGTTGGCGGGTATTCGTCAGCACCGGGCCAAGGTCGTCATCCTCGACATCACCGGCGTGCCGATGGTCGATAGCGGGGTGGCGAATCACCTGAACAAGACGATCCAGGCGGCGCGGCTGAAGGGCGCCCGCACCATCGTCACCGGCATCTCCGACGCGGTGGCGGAAACGATCGTCGACCTGGGCATCGACTGGAGCGGCATTGAGACCCTGTCCGATTTGCAGACCGGGTTGATGGTCGCGTTGAACATCCTGGGTCTTAAGTTGACGCGCTGATTAGTCTGATGAGTTATAAGGAGGTCCATGTTGTGAATAAGAAAACACTCTTTCCCGACGTATTTCTCGAACATAGCCAGGCTTTGATCGGGGCGCAGGATCAGCGGGCCATTGCGTGCGCGTTGCGCAATGGCGTGTCGGTCTGCGCCGACCACGTTACTATCTTCCGCTACATCTTCCTGCGCGATAAGCAGGGAAACCCCATCCCCCACCAGGTGGAGGTGGTCGATACGTGGGATCGCACAGGGAAGGAAATTTTACCCCTGGCAGGTCGATACCTGTGGGAGGATTTCCCCTTGCATGCGGTTGCGCTGTCGACGGAGGTCAGTTGGTTGTCGACCGACAGCGAGCAGAATTGCCTTGGTCTGGATGAACGTCACATCCAACAAGCGCCGGCCGAGGCCAGCGATTTGTTGGCCCATATCTTGGAGATACAAGACGCCGCTTTGCTGCCATTGTCAGTTCAGGCGCATAGCGAGGGATTTGTGCTGGTCGGGTGGCGAGGCGAAGGGCCGCCCTTTGACGATTTTCTCCCGTTCCTCAAATCCCTGACGAGTCAGGCGGCTAACGAGTTCAGACATCGACACGAGCTGGACGTGATGCGTGAGCGTATGCACAGCGCGCTGCAAACTGCCAGTTACGAGCGCATCTTCCACGATCTGGTGGAAAATACGAGCGACGCCGTCGCCATTATCGAGCCGGACATGATACCTTTTTACGTCAATCCCGCCTTTGCCGCGCTGTATGGTTTCGACTCCGTCCATAAAGCGATGATGGACGCCGATCTGTTGATGATCACCGCTCCCGAGGATCGAGAGCGACTGGAGGCGGAAATTCTACCCCAGGCCCAAGAAGGAACCTGGCAGGGACAATTGAAGCAACTGCGGCAGGGTGGTGTGACGTTCGAAGTCGCGATGACCGCCTTCAGCATCTATGATCAGGATGGGGAATTGGCCGGCGTCGCCGTCATCGTGCGTGACGAGACGACCCGGTTGCAACTGGAACAGAGCTTGAGGGAACAGGCTGAATTGCGCGCACAGATTGTCGACGCTCAACGCCAGTTGATCGAGGAGCTTTCGACTCCCGTCATTCCCGTCACCGATAAGATTATGGTCATGCCCCTGGTCGGCAGTGTGGACACCAAGCGGGCGCTGGATATCATGCGCGCGTTGTTGAGGGGCATTCGGGAGCATCACGCCCAGGTGGTCATCCTGGATATCACCGGCGTGCCCATCGTCGACAGCGGCGTGGTCGGTCACTTGAATAAGACCATCCAGGCCGCGCGTTTGAAGGGCGCCCGCGTCATCATCACCGGTATTTCCAATAATGTGGCGGAGACCATCGTCGATCTGGGCATCGACTGGAGCAAGATCGCGACCCTGTCCGATTTGCAAGCGGGTATCTCGCAAGCGTTGCGCTTGACCGGACAGCAGATTACAGATGTGTAAGGTCTGACCTATCCACGTTTTTGATTGTTCAATTTGTCAATAAGAGATAAAATAAGAGATAAAATAGGAGATAAAAATGGCTACTTTATTTGATCCAGGCACTATCGGCACGATGACGCTGCGCAATCGCATCATCAAGTCGGCGACGTTTGAGAGTATGTCGGCCTCCGACGGGAAATGCACCGAGGAATT
>DAOTUC010000332.1:0-3250 GCA_034437315.1 Anaerolineae bacterium | reverse complement strand
TGGGGCGTCCCCATCCCCCCGGCGAGCGGTCCGATCCCGACGAGCTGACCTACGCCCGCTACGGGCTGTGGAACTACGTCGTTCCGGCAAAGCGGGATCAGCCGCCCTACGTCGATTTACAGCGGGCCGGGGCGAACCTGCGCGGTTTGATGCGCGTGATGCTCTTCAAGCGTTTCGAGTCCAGCGTCCACGCCTTCCGCGAGACGGTGCGGCGGCTCTTGCGCATGCATCGTCAGTTCCTGGCGGCGCTGGAGCAGGGCATTGTCCCCGCCGGTGAGGCGGCCCAGAGCCTGCTGTACGAATCCGATCGGGACGAGGAGCAGACGCTGATGGACGCGCTGGCCGAGGTCAGCGGGCGGTATGCGGCGGCGGATTTCGACGTAGAGGCCCTGCGAGCCGATATTGAGCAGGACATCCGCGTGCTGGAGGAGATCCTGAGGACCATCGAGCCGATCACGCCACGCCAGGACGCCAAGCTCCAGACGCTCAATGACTGGCTGGCAAAGCCGCCCCTCAGCACCTCCAAGGTGCTCGTCTTCACCCAGTACGCCGATACGGCACAGTACCTCTACGATAACCTGGTCGATCAACCCACCGCAGGCGCTCGCGAGATCGAGGTCATCTATAGCCGCGAAAAGAGCAAGGCCGAGGTCGTGGGCCGCTTCGCGCCCCTGGCCAACCCGGAGCACGCGCCATCTGGGGCGTTGGAGATCGACATTCTCATCGCCACCGACGTCCTCTCCGAGGGTCTCAACCTGCAGGACTGCGCCCACGTGGTCAACTACGACCTACACTGGAATCCGGTGCGTCTGATCCAGCGTTTTGGCCGCGTCGACCGGATCGGTTCGCGCCACGACGCGATCTACGCCTACAATTTCCTCCCCGAGCGGGAGTTGGAGTGGAACCTGGGCCTGCGGGAGCGGCTGGCCCACCGCATTCAGGAGATCCACCAGACTATCGGCGAGGACGCCGCCATCCTCGATCCCAGTGAGCATCTAAATCAAGAAGCGATGTACACCATCTACACCCAGGGCGACATCAGCCGCTATGAGGAAGAGGCCGACGTTGTCGGCGACGCTGTCGGCGACGCTGTCGGCGACGGCTTCATCGACCTTCACGAGGCGGAGGAGATTGTACGCCAGCTTAAAGAGGACCAGCCCGACCTCTACCGGCAGGTGACGTCGCTGCGGGATGGCATTCGCTGCGGGCGGGCCGCTGGTCGAAGCGGCGCGGTGGTCTTCTGCCGGGCCGGGCGGTATCGCCAGCTCTTCCTGGTCGACGAGGATGGCGAGGTCGTCACCCGGGACATTCCGCGCATCCTCAATCTGCTGAAATGCGAGCCGGAAACCCCGTCGGCGCCCCTGCCGGAGGGGTACAACGCGCTGGTGATGGACGTCAAACGCCGCTTCGACGCTGAGGTCCAGGCGCGGCGGGCGGAGCAGGCGCACACGCTCTCTCTGACGAGGGCGCAGCGCTACGTGCAGCGGGAACTACGCTTGCTCTACAGCCAGGTGGACGATCCAGACCTGCAGGCCCAGATCGCGGTATTGGACGAGGCGTTCCGCCGTCCGGATCCGCGCCCGGCGGTGCGGGGGGAGTTGAACCGCATCCGGCGGGAGGCGTTGTCCGGAATGGCGTTGTTGGACGCGCTGTCGCAGGCGTACCAGGTCTATGGGCTGGATGTGGACCGGTCACGGCGGGAAGCGCCCCACGAGGAGAACGATGACCTGCCGCGCATTGTGTGCAGTGAGGGGCTGGTGGAATAGCGGACAAGAAGCAGGTCCTTGTGTGAAAGGAGACAGAGGTAATGAAAGAACAAGAGCTTTTGGAGACGTCACCGTTACTGGATCAACAAGGCGACCTCCTCCAGGTCGGCTGGGCGCGCCAGCCGCTTCTCGACTGTAACCTGGAGAGCGCCCACTTCTACCGCATCCGCCCTTTCCAGCGCTTCCGCATCAAGCGCTGGGACTACTACGGGGTGACCACGCCCACTCACTACTATTCCTTCACTCTGGCCGACCTGGGCTATGCCGGGCAGGCATTTGCCTACGTCGTCGACTTCGAGGCGCGCATCCACCACGAAGAGACACTGACCATCCCCCTGTCCCGAGGCATCGACCTGCCACGCAACAGCACCGGGGGCGCGAGCCGGTATGAGAGCGAGAAGGCCCGCCTTGTCTTCCAGGTTGAGCCGGAAGCGCGTCACGTCACCGTCGATTGGCCCGGTTTCGGCGCGAATGGGCTGTCAGCCGAGTTCAGCCTGGGCCTACCTGCCGACCACGAGTCGATGGTCATCGTGATTCCCATTGGCCAGAAGCGCTTCTATTACAACCGGAAGGTGAACTGCATGCCGGTCGAGGGCTGGGTCAAGGAGGGAGATGAAAAGGTCTCTCTGGATCCCGCTCGTGACCTGGGTAACCTGGACTGGGGACGCGGTGTATGGGCGTATAACTCGTTCTGGGTCTGGGCCAGCGCTTCTGGATTCCTAGCGGACGGTCGCCGCGCGGGATTGAACATGGGCTTTGGCTTCGGCGACACGTCAGCGGCGACGGAAAACGCGCTGATCCTGGAGGGACGAATCCACAAGATGGGGCAAGTCGATTTCACGTATGATCCGGATGATTTTATGCAACCATGGCATATGATTTCCATCGACGGGCGTCTAGATCTGGAGTTCGTGCCGTTTCTGGATCGCACGGCGGCGACGAACCTGGTGATCATCACCAGCGAGGTGCACCAGATGTTCGGCCGCTACTACGGCACCGTGCGGACGGACGAGGGAGAAGAGATTCAACTGGATGGGCTGGCCGGTTTCTCTGAGGAGCATCACGCCCGGTGGTAGTGATACGGAAAGTGCGTTGAAACGCGCTAAAACCAGTGGTCTAACCTGTTTCAACAGGTTTTCCGTGTCAGCGGGACATTTCAATGCTCTTCGTCATCGGCTGAGGCCCAGGATCTGTGCGCGTTCACCGATACATTGTCAACCCGTCCGATGAGAATCGATCTGAACCGGAAAGTCTTCACCACCCCAGAGGTGGAATTCATCGTCGCCAAATTGGAGCATGCGCTGGATTTGGGGTTCGTGGTGCGCCGCACCGAGAACAACCCCTATCTATTATCCTCCTTCCGAGGCGTAGAGGACAGAGGGATTTCGCACAAGTGGAACGTCAAGCTCTACAAATACAGCATCAGAAAAAACGGGCACAGCCTGGTCTGCGTCGACAAGTACGTGTTGAGGAAACTGGTCGAG
>DAOTUC010000331.1:0-2021 GCA_034437315.1 Anaerolineae bacterium | reverse complement strand
GACGAGGCTGCCCGTCGTAATCGTCGTCAGGCAGGCCGGTGGCGGTATCTGTACCGGCGTCGATCATCGGTGAACCGGGCTGGAGATGGTATTGTTGGACGATGTCGCCGGTGTTGAGGAATTGGGGGTCTGTGCTGAGGTTGTTGCCCGGGTCTACATTGTATAAGTTCTGGTATTCCGATGCGGTGTTATCGAAAATATTGTTATAATCTACTACGGTAGTTATACGACTGTGACTATATATACCGCCGCCTTGATAACCAGCATTATTTTGAACAATGATGTTATTCTTGAAGACGAGGGAGTCACTCGAATAACCAAACAGATAAAGCCCTCCACCCTTTCCCCCATAATCTCCTGCTTGCTCATCGTCAGCTTGATTGCCCACGATCGTGTTATTGAGAAAAATCACACCAGGCGTTGGGACATTCTCACTATTGATATATACCCCGCCGCCAAAAGGAGTTCCCTTCCAGCACTCACCAGTCGTATTGCTGATAATCAGGTTGTTAAAGACGTTAACCGAGTTTTCTCTTCTCAAGCCAACTCCGGCGCCAGCACATACACCGGCTATGTAGTTATCAGAGATCACGTTTCTTTCGATTTGCAGCGCTGTGGCGTCATCGTATAAGCCGATGCCCCCGCCCAACGCAATTTTATCATTTGTATTGGTAATTTTATTAGATGCGATCAAACTATTGCTAATCACAGCTTGCGTTGCGCTGGCAATGCCAATGCCTCCACCCGCGCTTTCACCCTTGGCGCGCAAAGAGTTGCTGGTGATTTCGGTGCTTTGAATTAAAGGAGCGCTGTTATTATGTAAAAGCGCCAAGCCACCGCCATAGCCCTTGCCTTCAGACATCACCAGATTATCGTAGATTCTGCAACGTTGAATGTGAGAGTGTCCATCTCGGATGTAGACTCCTCCGCCATAAGCCTCGGCGCCTGAATCTGTCGCTAAAACCACGTTGCTGTAAATATGGGTATTTGTTATCAAGTGATCACCATCCCAAACGACTAACCCAGCGCCGTAGGCGTCGCCAGACAATGGCGCGTGTCGATTGTAACGGATCTGGCTATTAGAAACAGTAATGGCGTTAGAAGTTTCCAGTGTCAAGGCGTGGACAGCATATTCAATAATGGTATAATGCATATGGCCCCTGCCGCCGTTCAGGTAGCGGATACCATACCAGTCTGCAGGCTGTGGGGCGATAGCTTTTGACGTGAAAGTCACAGGGCCATTAATCTTAAAATCAGCGTCGTTCTGGATAATGAATTCTATGCGATTAGCATCAACGCCGATATTGTAGCCATCGGCGTCGGCGATCTGTATTGTGGTGCCAGGCGCGACCGTGATTATTACGTTGCTCTGGATTTCCACATCCGCTGTGGCTGTGATAACGCCAGGCCCCCAGACGCCATTCACAGTTTGAGCAGCAATTATATCTGTACCATCTGGTTGATCGTCGGCAAACACATAATGGATTCCGGCGCATAGATGGATCATCAGAGCCAAAATGAATGCTGATATTAGCGTCAGAATCAAACGTATGAATTTTGACATCGAACCCTCCTCGCGAGATACATAACTCGCCTAAAATTTCTCGAGTGTTTCCTACGTCACAGCAGGGACAAATTTCTACAGTTACCCGCCTTTTGCAATTAGTATGATGTTAGCTTTCCAGGGAAGCGATACACACCGTCTCAAAAAATTATACTGCGATGATGTCTATAATCCGTAAAGATTAGGACAATAATTTCTTAAAATTCATCTCGATTGCCCTGACGTGAAGATGGACTCTTCGTAGAAGGTGAACCATTGTTATCTGTGTATCATACAATCGCGACAGAGCAGCCTATCGCTTTCCTATCTCAGGAAATGTATAAAATTCGGGTCTTCAGGATTTCGCATGGCCCATCATAGACCCTAAAGGTTTTTGCGCTGGTTTTGATGGAAAAAGGTCATTGTTTAAGGCAAAAACGTTGTTTACGCGGCCTTGAGCAAAACCTTTAGGGTCTCG
>DAOTUC010000330.1:0-5818 GCA_034437315.1 Anaerolineae bacterium | reverse complement strand
GACCCTAAAGGTTTTGCTCAAGGCCGCGCAAACAACGTTTTTGCCTTAAACAATGACCTTTTTCCATCAAAACCAGCGCAAAAACCTTTAGGGTCTATGATGGGCCATGCGAAATCCTGAAGACCCTCTATGTTTTTTGCATAATATCCCTCCTGTGTTGCTCCCGGCTCATTGATCGCCGGTTTTGAACCACCGCCCGTCCTGCTTGCAGATGCGCCGCACCGCGTTGCGGCCCGAGATCGCTGCGGTCGAGATGCCGATCATGGCCTCGGCCCACTGGCCGGCCATGTGGAAATTCGCCAGGCCGGGCAGGGTGCGGGTGAATCCCTTGAGCATAGCGCCCATTCCGCCGCCCGGCACGCCCCACGCCTGCAGACCGTGATAGTTGCCGGTGTAACGCTCGATCGTCAGCGGCGTCGAGACGTCGACCACCTCGATCTGCTGCCGCAGGCCGGGGAAACGCGCCGCCAGCACGTCGATCACCGTCTCGGCGACGCGCGCCTTTTCCTCGTCGTAGCGCGCGCGGTCAGCCGAGAGCGCCTTCCACTGCGAATAGGTGGCTTTGAGCAGCACCTTGATCGGCGTCTTGCCCGGCGGGGCGAGCGCCGGGTCCCAGTTGTAGACCTCGACGCTCAGCCGCTCGTGCGGCCGGCCGAGCAGTTCGACCGGCTGCGTCAGAAAGAGCGTCAGCGCGTGCGGCTCGTCGCGCATGTCGCGCGCCACGCCGAGCGCGATGCAAAAGTTCATCTCGTTCCCGTCGGGCGCACTGTCGTAATAGGCGCGGATGCGTGCGTCGGCGTATTGACCGTTGAGCATCTCGAAAATGGTCGTATAGCCGTCGGCGGCAGAGATGACAGCGGAAACCGGGTTTCCGCCATCGGCGCGGTGTTCGGTCCCGTCGCGCAGCCGCACGCCCACGGCGCGCTCGTTTTCGACCAGGATTTTCTCCACCGGAGAGCGGTAATGGATCTCGCCGCCCAGCGACTCGTAACGTTCTGCAATGGTGCGCGCAAACGCGAGCGACCCGCCCGACGGCCAGCCGAGGATGTGGCTGTGGCAGCCGGCTAAAAAGTTGAGGTGGATCAACATCGGGATGCCGGGAAAGTCGTACTGGAGCGTGGGAAAAGCCTGCCGCAGCAGCGGGTTCTGGAAGCGCTCAGCGAACTGCTCCAGCGTCACCTGGCCCCACTTGGGCAGCAGGGGCAGCTTGGGCAGCGATCTGAGCATCTGCCACGGCGAGGCCATCGGTATGCCGAGCAGGTCGAACGAGAGGAAACTGCGCGCGGCGCGGACGTACTCGTCGATCACGGGCGCGTCCTCGGGCGTCAACTGCTTGAGGTACGCCTCCAGTTGGTCGACGTCGGTGTGGGCGACGAACGTTTGCCCGTCGGCCAGCTCGACCTGCACCAGCTTGTCGTAAAAGTGCATCGTGTGACGCTCGAAGATGCCCAGATCGCGCCATAACGGGTAGAGCGTCGAGCGCGGCCCGGCGCCCGCCAGGTGATGGATGCAGCCGTCGAACGTGTACCCCTTGCGTGTCCAGGCGGTGCAATAGCCGCCCGGCTTGTCGTGCTGCTCGAAAATTTGCGTGCGGTAGCCGTTCATCTGCGCATAGCAGCCGGCCGCCAGCCCGGCGATGCCCGCGCCGATGATCATGATGGTCTTTTCGCCCATTGGTTTCTCCTTTTTACGTGATAACTTCTCACAAGGTCGATAATATTCTTATGCAGTTCTCTGCACTGACTCAGCACGGCGGCTGAAAAGTCGGCGTAGGCCGACTTCGCAAGGAGCTTTTGCTTCTGGGCCGATTATGCAGCATAACACGCGATTGTTAGTGCGCGGTTAGCAAGCTGTTAACGATGGGTTAACGCGACCTTCGACCAGCGCTTTTAAACCGCATCATGTGCGTCTTGATTCCCGTATCTCCCGAAATTTCGCGAGCGTTTGTTCTTCCGTCCCCTTATTCACAAGCCCATGTGCCCCCAAATCCGAACCGCGCGCGGCTGGCGCCATTGCGAAATCCCAATGAGCCTAAAAAATTCGCTCAAAGGCCCGTCCTCGGGCCGATTAACGCCCCCGGGATGGCGGCTAGAGTAATTATTTAAGACGCTCTTAAGCGGCGCCGCCGTTTGACAAGGATGCCGCAAGCAGGTATAGTTTGACAGGGCAGTATTTTTGAGAGCCCGCGGCGGGCATTGTTACCGTCATTCATTACATTCCCACATTCCCACCCCGGCAAGCAGCATCTTTAGTGTTCGAGAACGCCTCATTGGTTCTGGTATGACGATAGAAAGGATAGCAGATATGTCAAAAAGAAAGAGGAGAAGAAAAAGGGAAAAAAGAAAGGAGAAACGGCCTGCGGCGCAACAGTCGCATGATCTAAAACCTGTTCATATTATTACCTACGAGATCACGGCGGAACCAATAAATCATCATCTACCTCGGCCTATCAGGAAAACCGTTCGCCGACTACACGATGAGTCACAATCACAGCCCCACAAGGCGATTCCTGAGCTGATTGACTTGATTGAAAAATATCCAAACGTGCCAGTCCTATACAATTATCTCAGTGTAGCCTATTCCAGGACCGGTCAACGGGAGAAAACCGAGGAAATAGCCCGGGAGAATTATCGCCGTAATCCAGATTATCTGTTTGCGCGATTGAACTATGCAGAACTGTGCCTGGCGGCGGGGGATTACGAACAAGTCGCGGAGATATTTGAGCATAAATTTGATTTGAAACTATTGTACCCGGAACGAAAGCGCTTTCACATATCGGAGGCGGCGAATTTTATGGGGCTGGTGGGTGTCTATTTCTTGGAAACCGGCGAGCGAGAACTCGCAGAGCGGTACTACGAAATCCTTGAAGAGATTGCGCCGGATTTTCCTGTGACAAAGATGTTGTATAGCAAGTTATATCCGAGTTTTATCAAACGTCTGTTGAATCGTAAAAGTGGTAAAAGTGGAGGATGAGATGAATCGACACGTTTCGACTGCTGTGAGCGCTGTGACCGTCTATCCGGATCGGGCGCGGGTGACGCGCAGCGGTGTTGTGACCCTGGAACCGGGCCTTTGTCGGCTCGAGGTGAGCGAATTGCCCCAGCGCTTGACGCCGGACTCGGTGCGCGCCTCTGGACGGGCCGCCGCGCCGCTTCGTCTGCTTGGTGTGGACGTGCGCCGCGACTTTTACGTCGAGGCGCCGGCGGAGCGGGTGCGCGAGTTACAACAGCAGGTGGAGGCCTTGCAGGATGAATTGCAGGCGGTTGACGCCCAGACCGCGCTGATCGAGCGGGAGCGGGAGGCCATGGAAGCGCTAACCGGTCAGGCGGAAATCTACGCCCGCGGCCTGGCCTACGGCAAGACGACGATCTCCGACCAGATGGCCTGCTTTGACGCCCTGCGCGAACGGGCCGAGGATCACAACGCCGAACGGCTGGCCCTGGAAGCGCGCCGGCGTGACCTGAAACGGCAGTTGATGAAGCAGCAGCAGGAGCTGGACCAGTTGCGCGGCGCGGGGAAACGGGAACGTTACACGGCGCTGATCGAGGTCGACGCAAGCCAGGCCTGTGAGATGACGCTCGAATTGACCTACCTCGTCAGCGGCGCCGGGTGGTCGCCTCTTTACGACGCGCGTCTACCAGACGCGCGTCTGGTAGACGACGGCGACGCGCCGACGTTGGAATTGGGTTACCTGGCCCAGGTGCGCCAGCAGACGGGGGAGGATTGGCCCGACATCCAACTGACCCTCTCCACCGCCCGTCCGGCGCTCGCTGAAACCCTGCCCGAACTCGATCCGTGGTACGTGGGGCCAGCGCCGTCTCGCCCAATGCAGGTGGATATGATGGATAGCGCGGCCGCCGCGCCGGCGATGCAGATGCGAGCGGGCGCCACGCCGCCGCCTGCCGAAGCGCTGATGGAGGCGGAACCCGTCGTCGCGACGGTGGAGCACACCGGGGCCGCGGTGACTTACCGCGCGCCGGGGGCGGCGACGATCCCCGCCGACGGCGCGGCTCACAAGGCGACCGTCGCCCGTTTGCAATTAGCGCCTCAAATCGATTACGTCGCCGCCCCCAAGCTCGTCGAGGCCGCCTACCGGCGGGCCACCGTCGTCAACGATAGCCCGTACATTCTCCTGCCCGGCGCGGTCAACCTTTTCGTCGGCGAGACCTTCATCGGTGCAACCGAGATCGACCTGTCGCCGCCCGATGGAGAGATCGCGCTTTACCTCGGCCCCGACGACCGGGTGCGCGTGACGCGCGAGCTAAAACGGCGCGAGGTGGACAAGAAGCTCATCGGCGGGCAGCGGCGTTTATCCTACCGTTACGACGTGTCGCTGGAAAATCTGCTGCCTGTGGCGGCGGAGGTGACGCTGTACGACCAGATCCCGGTCGCCCGCCACGAGGACGTCAAGGTCAAATTGACCGCCGCCGACCCCGCGCTCTCTGAGCAGGACGACATGGGCATCCTCACGTGGCGCTTGACGTTGGCCCCCGGCGAGAAGAAGACGGCGCGTTTCGAGTTCCTCGTCGAACATCCGAGGGATATGGACGTCGTAGGATTGTTATGATGACTGTCCCATATCGCTTCCTTTGCCGGTGGGGGTGGGGCCTCGTCGCTTGTTTGGCCCTTGGCCTGTTTATCGGTGCTTGCCGCCCCCTTTCTGATTGGGGTGCGCCGACATATACCCTGGCGCCCACGCTGACGCCGACGCCGACGCACACTATAACGCCGATTTCCACGAAAACGCCGACGCCGACGCCGATCCCATCCTCCACGCTGCCGCCGCCGACCCCTCTTCCGACGCTCCAACCCTCCGCCGTGGAGACGCCTATCGCCAAAGTGCAGGCCCGTCTGGCGCAAGCAAACGTGACGCCCCTCTGCCTGCGCTGGGAGGATACCGATCTTGACGGAGAACCGGAGTGGTTGGGCGCTTATCTCCAGCCGGGCGAGCCCTCTCAATTAAAAGTCTTCATCCTGGATGGCGAGACCTGGCACGACCTGGAAGCGCCTCCGGCGGAACCCGGCAAGGTCGATTATGGGCTGGGACAATATCCCACCTGCGAGATTGAAGTCCGGGATGCAAACGTCGATGGGCGGGCGGAGATCATCATCTGGGGGCGCGCCGAGGAAAGCGTCGACCTGTTGCACCTCTTCGTCTGGGATGGCGCGTCCTACCGGCTGCTGGGCGCGTTTGTGGGGGACGCCGGCATTCGTATGCAGAACGCCGACGGGGATCTGGCTGACGAGATCAGCGTGCGCTACAAGGCCGGCGGCGGCCTGGTGTGGGAGGCTGTGCACATCTGGGACGGAGCGAATTACGGGTGGTCCTGGGAGCGATACGATTGGTTCTACCTGAGCCGGCCCCACGTCTACCGCACCGACACGCCGGAACGGGCCGTGATCTCCTTTTACCTGGCGATCAATGACCGTGACCTGCCCGGCGCGTATCACCTGTTGAGCCAGACGACCCAGGCGGAGCAGCCTTACGAGACCTGGGCGCTGGGCTTTGCCACGACGATGGCGGTCGAGGTCGGCGTGGTTCACGAGATCGAGCGCAGCGATGACGCGGCCGTCGTGGCGGCGCAGGCGCTTTCCTACGATAACGTTGATGGGCGCGTCGCGGCCCGGCTGTGGGACGTGAGCTGGCGGGTTGTCCAGACCGCCGACGGCTGGCGATGCGTCAGCGCCACGACCGAACTGCTCGACAGTTGGGACGCGCCTTATTATCGCTAACGATGTCGAAAACGTCCTGCTCAGCCTACCCTCCCGCAGGTTCAAAAATGATTGCAAGATCAGCTTGATCAGTTACACGAGAGGG
>DAOTUC010000329.1:0-15358 GCA_034437315.1 Anaerolineae bacterium | reverse complement strand
GCCGGTCAGACAGCCGATCCCGCCGGCCGCTTTGACCAGTTCGCTGACATTGACTGTGTGACAGGCGACGCCCAGGCCTTCGTAGAAACGTTGGGTGATTAGATTCCCGGCCGGCATCAGGATCTCGCGCGGGCCGAGGGTGACGAAATTGAGCGCCATACCCCGTATCGCTTCTTCCTCGCTTTCCTCAGGCAGGAAGTGGACGGCGTAGCCCCACGCGCTTAGCGCCTTGACCGCCGCGTAGGGGATGCGACCGGGCCAGCCGATGGCCAAATCCCGATCAATGAACCGTAACAGGCCCATCAGGTGCATCGCGCCGTGAGGCAAACCCACCCGGACGATCTCGACGCCCATCTGATTCAGTAGGGCGGTCGTTTGCGCCGCGCCCTCGGCGTTGGTGCGCAGTCCGGTCGCTAACAACACGGTTTGAGGGTCGATCCAGGCCGCGTCGGCCCCCTCAAAGACGCCTCGCCCGCGCAGACTGCACAGGATCGGGATGTCTAGCTGGGCCAGTCGCCGGGCGACGAAGCGCTCTTCGCCAGCCCGCACGGTAGACGCCGGACGGGCCAGGATCGCACCCTCCGGCGTCATAAACACCAGGTCGGCCACGAACATGAGGTTCGCGAACATCATGTTCTGCGGCGTCTGTTCCGACGGATTGACGTAGTCAACTGCGACGCCCGCCTCCCGGTAGGCCTGGGCCAGGCGGTCGTGCTGCGCTTGCGCTCGCCCGAGGTCCAGGGGGGCCAGCAGTTGCATCGTGTTAGGGTCGTGGATTTGCTCCAACTCAGCCCCTGGGCGGTGCAGAAGCACCGCTTCGAGGGGGTCGTACTCGGTCGAGACGCCGCAAGCGGCCCAGATCACGCCGATCTCTTCCTGCAAAGAGGCGATTCGCGGCGACCATCCCGCGCCGCCATAGGCGGCGGTGGATGTTGGTCGCCGCGCGGTTGGAGCAGATGCGGTTGATGAAACGTCCACCAACTTTATCCTATTCGCTACGACCAGCGCTCGTAACGGACCAGTTCGGAGAGCGGCTTGCGCTTTTTCATCCCGGGTTCATCGGCCGGATAACCCAACGGTGTGAACGCGATCGGCTCGACCTCCTCCGGCAGGTTCAACACCTCGCGGGCGGCGTCCGGGTCGAAAGCGCCGATCCAGCAGGCACCCAATCCCACCTCGGTCGCGGCCAAAATGATGTGGTCCATCACGATCGAAACGTCGACGTCGGTGTAATTCTTGCCGTCGCTGCGCACCCAGCCTTGTTCCTGCAGGCCGCAAGCGCAGATGATGATGGGCGCCTGTACGAACCAATCCTTGCCGTAGATACGCCGCAACGCCTCCTCGCGCCCTTCCGTGTGGATGACGATGATCTGGAAGGGTTGTCGGTTGGCCGCCGTCGGCGCTAAACGGGCCGCCTCCAGGATGCGCTGCAATTTTTCTTCCGCCACTGGATCCGATTTATACGCCCGCACACTGTATCGCATTCTGATCAAATCTGAAAAATCCATTTTAATCTCCTTCCAATGTATCCGTATCTTTGAAAAGCACGCCGCCAATGGAGACAAACGATGTCCCCTGTTGATCGGCCGGGCAACAATCGTAAGCTACCGATTTCCCCGCGGCCGGTTCGAGCAGGCGCAACGCCGCGTAAATCGGCGGCAGCCCGCACACGTTATGTCGATCCTCGACTCGCTTGATCGCCTTGAAAAAGCCATCCGCATCCCCGGCGCACATACGCGCAATGATCGCGTCGTCGGCCGCCTTCAATCGCGCTTTCCCCATCACGTCTATTGGGCGACCGCCGAAGGCCGGTCCCACGTGGGCCAGATCGGCTGCCGCGACGACGAGAACCCGGCGCTTCTTGCTGATTCGCCGGAAGACCCGCGCCAGCGCGCCAATCATTGGGTCCTGCCGAGGATCGCCTTCCCCCTGCACGAAGGGATAGAAGGAGCCGCACAGGATGGGCGCGAATTCGCACGGCTTCCCATCCCGCATATAGTGCAGCCAGACCGCGCCCAGTTCGATCGAGTGCTCGCGCCGGTGGTAGAGCTCCCCGTCTAAAACCTCATTCCCCAGCGCGTCAACCAGCGCGTCGACGACCGGTCGAGAGGTCGGCAGGATGCCGAAGGGCGTCTCGTAATCCTGGTAGGTCAGGGACAGGAGGTGGTCGCCGCCGAAATGATCGGTGCCGAACATCACCACCAGATCGGCCTCACGCACTGCTTCGCGGGCCGCGCTCCACGTCCGGGCATATACCGGGCCGCCGCGCGCGTAGTCGATGTGTGGGCTGACCAATCCCCGCACGCGGTCGACCGGGGGCGCGTCCTCGATTTCGTCCAGGTAGCGTTGAAAGAGGCGTCGCAAATCGCTGATCTCAGCCGGATATGAATGGCCGGCCAACGCCGCCGGGCGGAAGGGCGCCTGGCGATATTGGTGCAACGCCAATGCGCGCGCCTGGACAAAGCGGCTGTTTTCCAGTAAAAACGCCTCGTCCAGGGCGTTGAACAGGTGATCCAGAACATCGGGTGTGACCCGAATCCCGAAGCGCACTCCCATGGCGGCGCTGAGGGCTTTACTGTCGCGTGTGCCGTCGCACAGGCTAAAAATGGGGACTAATTGGCGCGGGATGGAGATGGTGACGTCGCTCAATTGGAGAGGGTCCTGCAGCAGCAGGTAGGGTCGCCCTTGCTGCACGATGGGATGGAAATCAACGGCGCGCAATTTGGGGAACTGGTTCTTGGTCAAGATATTCCTCCGTCCTCATACAGCCGGCCCCATCAGCATAATAAAGAAAATGAGCAGAAGTATGATCGAAATCGCCAGGCAGCCAAACTTGATGAAGGTGATCGTCAGTTTGAAGACCGCCTTGAGGATAAACAGCGCGAGCAACAGAATCGCGCCGATGATGAGCAGGATCAACAATGGCCCGTTGCTCGTATCTAACGTCTCCATATTATCTCCCCTCCTTTCGATAGTAAAAAATTCGTTCAGAGGCCTGTCCTCGGGCCGATTGGCGCCCCGGGACGGTGGTTAGAGCAATTATTTAAGACACCCTAGGGGCCCACGCTTTAGATGCCCACGCCCGCCAGCCGGGCGACCCAATTGCGATGGGACGAGATCGCGCCTTGTGGGCAGACCTCGGCGCAGCAGAAGCAGGCGATGCACCGTTCCAGGTCGAAATGTGGGGGGCGGCCGGCGGTGATGGCCTCCGGCGGGCAGACCTCGACGCAGCGCCCGCACCCGATGCACTGGCGCTCGTCCAGGGCCGGGTGGATGCGAATGGCTCGTCGCAGGGGCGCGCTGATCCAAGATGGCGCGTGTAAGAAGAAGTAAGCGCGGGGCAAATCTAACGGCCCGAAATCCAACGCTTGGCGGTCCCCCACGATCTGCACCGCGTCGGGGTCGGAGACGCCCAATCCCCGCTCGCCGGCCTGGATCACGTGCAGGATGTCTCGGAAGCGATAGCCCATCGCCCGCACCATTACCGCGTCCAGCGCGACCGGATCGGGGGAGGCGGACAGGCAACCGTAATGATGGGGGTCGCCCCGCGCGCCTGGACCGTCCCCTTCCTGGCCCCAGACGCCGTCCATAATCGTCAAGCCCGGACGTGTGAGGTCTAGAAGGTCTACCATCACCCGGCTGAAGTCCTGGAGGCCGGGGGCGCGCAGGTGAAGCTCCCGTTTGCGCGTGCCGGGCACAGCGCCGAAGAGATTCTTGATCGCCCCGGTGTAGAGCGTCAGCATATGGGTCTTCAATTTTGGGACGTTGATCACCAGATCGACCTCGGAGAAGGGGGCGGCGACGAAGTAATCATCTCCGTTCAAGCGCTCCCAGGTCACGCTCTCGAAGAGCGCCAGGCGGGCGCCGGTCTGTTCCGCGACATCGCGCATTCCGCCCCGACGCCAGACCGGGGGCGGGTCCTGGATTGGGCCGCCGGGCGAATCGCCGATGAGCACCTCGCCGCCGGCTGCTTGCGCCGACTCGACGATGGCGCGCACGAGCGCGGGATGGGTGGTAATCGCTTGCTCCCAATCGGCGGCGGAGACCAGGTTGGGCTTAACGAGTACGCGCATCCCCGGTTGGACGAAACGGCGCATGCCGCCCAACGGGGCGAGCAGGCCGCGCAATTTTTGGCGCACGATGTCCAGGTCGTAGGCGGGACAGGTTTCGACAGAGACTATTGTCATAATTTCGCGCCCCTCGTTCGTTGGTTCGCTAGTTCGCTGGTTGTGCATCGCCAGGGTGAACGCATTCAGCTTCCAGGCTTGCAAGCGGCTTAATCTGTGCTCATTCGCCTCGTAAGTATACCACGACCGGCCTGTTCACCCAAGAACGCTTGACGCTCAACGATAGGCTGGTGGGGGTTTTCTCCACTTTTTTATGCGGCTGCGATGTTTCTTTTCTTGCAAGCGCCGTTCGTGGGAGGATCGCGTGGGTTTGGTCTTACGGCGTTTCTTGGGTTTGCGGGCGGCGCGGCGGATCAGATCGGTCAATCGCTTGAGCGCTTCGCGGCGGTTCTGGCGCTGGGAGCGGTGCTGGTTGGCCTCGATGATCAGGACGCCGTCCTTGGTCATCCGGTTGCCCGCCAGGTTAATCAGGCGGCGGCGCACATCGTCGGGCAGGGCCGTCGAATGGGCCGCGTCGAAACGGAGTTGTACGGCGGTGGCGGATTTGTTGGCGTGTTGCCCGCCTGGCCCTGAGGGATGGGTAAAATCGAATTCGATCTCTTCCTCGGGGATCACGATACGTTGCGTCACGTTAACGTGGCCCGTCTGTTTGCGTATTCCACCATTCTCGCCAGGCCTGGGGCGTCTCGAAGCGCTGTCCCGTGAGGGTTTCCAGGGCTTCCATAATCGACTCCTCCAGGTCATCGTCGACTTTCTCGCCCTGCGCGAGTAGGCGTATCAACGGATCTATCGCCCGCTCGTCGCCCAGTTCGGCCAATGCCTTGATGGCGATGCGCCGCACCTCGTCGCTCTCGTGCTCGTGTTTGTCCTCTTTCTCTTCCTCCTCCTGTTGATCCTCTTGATCCTCCTCCTTATAACGGAGCAGGTCGATGATGGGCGCGACGGCCTGTTCGGCCCCCGCTTGCCCCAGCGACCAGACGATGCTTTGCTGCACGTCCTCCGTGCAATCGTCAAGGGCGGCGATGAGCGGCTCGACGGCGGGCGCGCCGATCTGGCCCAGGGCGCCGGCGGCCGCCCAGCGGACTTCCAGGTCGTCCAATGAAAGGAGGTCGATCAGGGGCGCGACGGCCGGTTTCCCGATCAGCGCCAACGATTCGGCGGCGGTCTGGGGCAGCTCCTTGTAACGAAGCGCGCGGAGCAATTCCTCCTGGGCCGCCTGCCCGCCGATTCGGCCCAGCGCTGTGAGCGCCGCCTCGCGCGTCGTTTGACTCCTGAAGAAGTCGATGAGCGTTTCCGCGGCCCGCTCATCTCCCACTTCGCCCAGCGCTTCGATGCTCGCCTGGCAAGCCGCCACGTGTCGACCCAAAGTCTGGCTCAAACCATCGACGTCGCCTTCGGCCTGCAACTGTTCAACGCTCGGTGGGCCGAAAAGCTGTTGTAAAAATGACATGTGAGAACCTTTCTACTCATAAGACAACGGATACCACGTATCACACTGTAATCGTCTGACAAATCTGCCCCGGAATTCACGGCGCGCTCACACGCTCGATCTGAGCGCCCAGTTGGCGCAACTTCTCCTCCACGCGCTCGTATCCCCGGTCGATCTGCCCCACGTTGCGGATGACGCTCTCTCCCTCGGCGCACAGGGCGGCGATGAGGAGCGCCATGCCGGCGCGGATGTCGGGGCTTTCGACGGCGTCGCCGTGCAATGGGGAGGGGCCCATCACCACGCACCGGTGGGGGTCGCATAGGACGATGCGCGCGCCCATCCAGATCAGCTTGTCCACGAAGTAGAGGCGGCTTTCAAACATCTTCTCGTGAATCAGGACGGTCCCCTGGGATTGGGAGGCCAGGACAATCGTGATGCTCATGAGGTCGGCGGGGAATCCGGGCCAGACGGCGTCGTAAATCGTCGGCACAGCGCCGCCTATGTCGGGGGCGATACGCATCGACTGCTCGGCCGGTACGAAAACGTCTTCCCCCTGGACCTCAAAATGAACGCCCAGGCGCTCGAAAACCAATTTCACCATCCGCAGGTGCTCCGGGGCGGCGTTCTTGATGCGCAACGTCCCGCCGGTCACGGCCGCCAGCGCGATGTAACTGCCCACTTCCATATAGTCGGGGCCGATGGTGTAGTCTCCACCGTTCAGCCGGTCGACCCCCTGGATGGCGAGGGTGTTGGACCCAATCCCCTCGATTTGGGCGCCGAAGCGGCATAGCATGCGGCACAAATCTTGCACGTGCGGTTCGCAGGCGGCGTTGCGCAGGATCGTCGTCCCTTTGGCCAGGGTCGCCGCCATAATGGCGTTCTCGGTCGCGGTGACGCTGGCCTCGTCGAGCAGGATGTCCGCGCCGCGCAGGCTCTGGCTCTGCAAGTGGAATGCGCCGTCGGCGTCGACCTCGGCCCCCAGCGCGCCCAGGGCCATAAAGTGCGTGTCGACCCGGCGGCGCCCGATGACGTCGCCGCCCGGTTGGGGGAGTTGCACGCGTCCCAGGCGGGCCAACATCGGGCCGGCGAGCGTGATTGAGCCGCGGATGAGCCCAAAGCGTTGCGGGTTCAGCGCCGAGGGGCGCACCTCGTGGGCGTGTACGCGCCACGTGTGCGCATCCAGTCGCTCGACGGAGGCCCCCACATCGGTGAGCAATTCCCCCATCGTCATCACATCGCCGATGTGTGGCATATTGTGTAGCGTGACCGGCTCGTCGGTCAACAGACAGGCGGCCAACAGGGGCAACGCCGCGTTCTTATTCCCGCTGGGGGTCACAGTTCCTGAGATTGACTGCCCGCCCTGAATGATAAATTTTTCCATCACGTATTTTCTCGCCTTTCGACTAACCGGGTCTTGGCGACCGCATCGAGGCGTTGTTCCCAGCGCGCGCTTCCCCGCGCGCTGGAGCATCCGTTCAATCTGCGCCCCATTCGGATCGAGTTGGTAGATGTAATCGGTGGTCAAAGTAATCACTGATCTGGACAGCGGAACGTATTCTATACGGAAGCGCGTGGGACGTCAAGAGGGAGGCTTCCAGATTTTTCCGGCGCGGAAAACTTGACGAAATGGCCTGGTCGGTATATAATTATTTAGGAACTTTCGGAACTTTAGCCTTTTTCGATCACCACGTCCCCTGCAATAGAGATGGAATTATCTGCGAGACAGCAAGACTTTCTGAGTCGATTGCTCGACCTATATCACAAGGCCCAGGGGCCCGTCCACTACAGCAACGTCGCCCGCGCGCTCGACGTCCGGCCGGTCACCGCCTACGAGATGATGCGCCTGTTGGAGGACAAGGGCTTCGTCGAGTCTGAGACGGCGCGCCCCAAGGGGCGCCGGGGGCGCTCGCTGGTTGTGTTCTCGCCCACTGCAAAAGCGCAGGAGCTCCTGGCTGACCTGACAGGCGACGTCGCCTATGCGCAAGCGGGAACGCCGGCGCGAGAGGAAGCTTGGGAACAAACGAAGGGCGCGATTCTGAACGCTCTGGAGAACGGCGATGGCGAGGATTATCAAGCGTTGTTGGAGACGTTGCTCCTGCGCATCCCAGAGCGTCAATCGCCGTTGTTGTTCGTCGCCGATATGGTCACCGCGACCATCCTGACCTTCTACGAATTGCGGGAACGGGCCGCTGTCCGGCGTATCTTCGCCAGCCTGCGCCTGTTGGGGCCGCCGGGGTGGGCCGTGCTCTATTCGCTGGCTGGGTTTAGTCTGGCGTTGTCCCTGGTCGAGAAAGCCAATCGCAGTGCGACGACCTTGCTGCTTTCCTACGCCCGACAATTTCACGAGCACCTGGATCACCTGTCGGGGGGGGAGAAGGCGAAAGTATCTGATTTCGTATACGAGATTCTTAAGATTTTGGGGCTGTGACAAATCTAGACAAAATAAGGAGGCAAAAAATGGCGAAGTTAATTGAAAAAGGTCTGTTGCTTGGTTTGGGTGTGCTGACGCTCACCCGCGACAAGGTTGCCAAGACGGTCAATGAACTCGTGGAGGAAGGCGAGGTCAAAGCGGAAGAGGCGCCCAGCGTCATCGACCGGTTGGTCAGCCGGGGGGAAGAGGAGCGGGAGGAATTGCGCAAAATGGTGCGTGATGAGATGGATAAGATGCGCGCAAACGTACCCCTGGCGACCCGTAAGGATATTGAGGGTCTCAGCGAGAAAATCGACCGGCTGGCGGCTCAGATGAGCGAATCGAGCGCTGAAAAATCAAGTGAGTAGACGTCGCTTAATGGCGCGGTCGGAGATCGGCTACAGCGCGTTCTCCTGGCGCTCGGGCCGGTCTTCGACTGCGCCGCTTGCAAACCGCGCGAATGCGGTGAGAGGCCGGTTTTCGATTGGGCCTTTTGCAGGTTGGCAAACAACGCTAACAACGCAAATCGCGGTTTTTGCGTCCATTTCTGGCCCAATGATGGATGCAACCGGCGGGAGGTTGTAGACCGTCAGGTCGTTCGCCTGGCAATACCGCTTACGCTTCTCCTGTGGTACAATACACCTTATGGTCCGTTCACCCATTCGCAGTGTCAGGCACCTCCAGCGTTATCGCGAGATCATCCGTGTTTTCATCCGGCATGGTTTCGGCGAACTGGTGGATACGCTGGAATTGTTGCCCTATCTCTCATTGCCCCGCCGCATATTGCGCGGCGATCGGCCGCCGCCTTCCCCCCGAGGCGTGCCGCAGCGGCTCCGTATGGCGCTGGAAGACCTCGGCCCGACGTTCATCAAGCTGGGCCAGGTGCTCAGCACCCGCCCCGACATTCTTCCAATCGAGTACATCGTCGAGCTTTCCAAGCTTCAGGACACGGTCCCACCGGTCGCCTGGGCGGCGATACGGGAACAGATTGACGAAGAGTTAGGTCGCCCGCTGGAAGACGTCTTCACCGACTTTGAGCCTACGCCTATCGCCGCGGCCTCGCTCTCCCAGGTGCACGCCGCTACGCTGCCCAACGGGGATTCCATCGTCGTCAAGGTCCAACGCCCCAACATTCAGAACGTGATCGAGACGGATCTGGAGATTCTCTTCGACGTTGCGCGTCTGGCCCAGGAGCGCACGCCCCTGGGGGAGATATACGATCTGCCGGGCATCGCCGAGGAATTCGCCACGACGTTACGGTCTGAACTGAACTTCTACCGGGAGGGACGGAACGCCGATCGCTTTCGAGAGAATTTCGCCGACGAGGATTATCTCCACATTCCCCACATCTATTGGGATTATACGACCCGCCGGCTGCTCGTCCTGGAGCGCATCCGGGGCATAAAAATCGACGACATTGAGACGCTCGACGCGGTGGGTTACGATCGCCATCAGATCGCTTTGAACGCCGCCCGGATGATCGTCCAGGAAGTCCTCAAGGATGGTTTCTTCCACGCCGATCCCCATCCGGGCAATTTCGTCGTCATGCCGGGGGAGGTCATCGGCGCGATGGATTTCGGCATGGTCGGTTATCTCAACCAACGCCTCCGCACCGACTTGATCCGTCTCTACGTGGTCGCCGTCCAGTTGGATGAGGAAGGCATTGTCGACCAGTTGATTCGTATCGGATTCACCCGTGGGCGCGTGGAGCGATCAAAACTGCAACAGGACATCGGGCGTTTGTTGCGTAAATATCACGGCATGCCGTTAGGCGCCGTTCGCGCCAGAGAGGTCATTGAGGACGTTATGCCCCTGGCCTTCCGCTATAATCTGAAGTTGCCCGCGGATCTGTGGTTGCTGGGCAAAACGTTGACGATGATGGAGGGTGTTGGGATCAAGCTGGACCCGGATTTCGACATTTTTGCCGTCTCTCGTCCTTACGTGCGTCGCTTTGTATGGCAATTAGCGCTTCCTGGCGCCTGGGGGCCGCCGCTTATCAAGAGCGTCAATAACTGGGTCGAGTTGATGCAAAACGTCCCCCGGGTTGGATCGCAGGTGTTGAACCGTATTGAGCGCGGTGGTCTGGAAGTCAAAATTCAGCACAAGGGGTTGAGTAAGGCGTTGGATCGGCTCGATCAAACGGCCAACCGGCTTTCTCTCAGCATTCTATTGGCCGCGCTTATCGTTGGCCTGGCTCTCCTCATTCCCACTTTGAACTTGACCGAGGATTGGGGTTTAGTCACCGTTGTGGTCTTCGTCAGTTTCGCTGGTCTCAGCCTGCTGGGGCTGTGGCTCGTCTTCTCAATATGGCGTTCGGGCCGCTAGGCGATTTTCAGTCGGGTCTGAACCTCTCGCAGGCGAGCTAGGAAGCGTTCCAGCGACACAGCACCATCAATGTCCGATCATCTGAAGGCGCGCCGTCCCCTATGAAATCGGCCGCTGATTGATCGATGGCCTCCAATAGGCTCTGGGCCGAGTCCTTGCAAGCCGAGCGCACGGTCTCTCGCAAGCGCGCCTTCCCGTACATCTCACCTTCAGGCGAGAATGCCTCGCTGATGCCATCGGTGTAGAAGACCAGACAGTCCCCCGCTTCGAGCGACACGGTATGTTCCGTCACCCGCACGCCCTCCATCACTCCCAGTGCCATGCCGCCCTTTTCGAGCGTCTCGATCGCTTCGGATTCAGACGTAGCGCGCCACAACAGGGGCAAGTTGTGCCCGGCGTTGGCGTAGGTGAGAAGGCCCGTGTCCATCTCCAAAACGGCATAGATCGCGGTGACAAACATCCCCGACCGGGCGTCGGGGACTAGCAAGTCGTTGACCCGGCCCATCACAGCCGCCGGCGAGCTTTCCTCCAGGGCGGCGGCCCGGACGAGGGTGCGCGTCAAAGCCATAAAGAGCGCGGCCGGCATTCCCTTATCTGCCACGTCGGCGATGATCAGCCCCAGACGCCGGTTGGGCAGCTGGAAAAAGTCGTAGAAGTCGCCGGCTACCTGGCGGGCTGCGCGCCACACGAAAGCCAAATCCCAACCGGGGCAATCACACCACTGATCGGGCATAAAGGTTTGCTGAATGTCGTGGGCTAGCTGCAATTCCCGTTCCAGCCGTTCCCGCTCGGCCATTTCCTGGTGGAGCAGGTCGCTCTGGATCGCCAGGGCGGTCTGGTGGGCGATACCTTTGATGATCTCCAGTCGTTTCATACGCGTCTTGTGACCTAGATGCGCCTCGTTGGCGTTTTCCTCCAGAACCATCACACCGAGCAGATCGTCCTTGACCGTGAGAGGCAGCGCTAATAAGGAGAGCGGGTCGTCGGTTGAGACCTCGCTGGTCAGAGAGACGGCGCTTTTGCTTGATTCATTTGATTCCTGGGGGTTCTGGGAGCGGACGAAGCCGCTCACTTGCTCGCGCACCGCATCGAGGAGATAGGAATCGCCCGCTTCATAATGGCGGGCCATAAAGGAGGCGGCCTCGTCGCGCGGCAGGCCGTAGACCTGGGCTGGATGAAAGATCAGCTGTTCCTCGTCCCAGAGGTAGATGGCGCACCGCTCGCCGCCCACGAGGATCGGCGTCAGGCGCACGATGGTGTTTAAAATTTCCTCCAGATCGTTCAGGTTGGCGACCGCCTGGGCCACCTGGAGCAGGGCGGCCGATACGTAAGCTTCCTCCTGTTGCGCTTCTCGCAGGCGGATGTTGTCCACTATGGTCGCTGTCTGGAGGGCGATGCCCTGCATCGTCATCAACTGTTGATTGTGTCGCGCGCCCGCGACCTCAAAATCGGACCAATCACGTTGATAATCGACCAGCATCACGCCCAGCACCTCATCTTGGGTGAAAAGGGGCAGCAACAGCAGCGACTCGAAACCCAGATCCCATGCCACCAGGCCGGACAGGCGGGAGTCGGTCGCCACGTCATAGATGAAAACGGGCGCTTTATTCAAAATCAGGTCGTCGAAGACCGGCTCTTCTCCACGCCGGATCACCCATTGATCGAAGATGCGCTGTTGGGCAGCCGTCAAGCCGTAGGCCGCCGCCGGCGCGAAGATGGATTGGAAATCATCCCACAGAAGAATGGCGCATCGTTCGACGCTGATCAGGCTCGGCGCCAGGCGCGCGACAGTCTCCAGCACCTGGGTCATATTGGTGAGCGATTGGGTGGCCTGGGCGACCTGGAGCATAGTCGTCGAGACCTGGGCCAGTTCTTGGGTCTCCTGGTAGAGCCGTGTGTTCTCGATAGCCACGGCTGCGTAACTGGCGAAGGCCGCTGTCAGCGTCCGGGATTCGGTCCCATAACGGCCTGGTTCGTGGTGCGCCAGGGTCAAAAGTCCCAGGAGTCGCTCGCCTACCCGTAACGGGGAGGCGATGGCCGAGTAATCGCCAGAGAAACCCAGCGCGTCGCCCAATGGATCGACCGGTGTCGATTGGGGGTTGTAGATGATGGGTTGTTCGGCTTGCAGCGCCTGACTTAGCCAGGAGTCATCGTCTGAAGCGAGTTGGCCGAAACAAGCCTCCACCGTGTAACCGTGGGCGGCCGACAGGCAGAGCACATCGTCTTGCAAGAGCCAGACAGCGGCGACGTCACATGGCAGCATGTGGTACAGTTCGCTCAAGATTGCGTCCAGCTCTTGATCCAGATCGATCTCGGCTGAGAGCACGCCGGCCGCCTCTCGCAGGCCGTCAGCGACCTGGCGTCGCCACCGCTCGGAACGGTATAGGTTGGCGTTGCGGATCGCTATCGCGACGCTATCGGACAGGGCCTCGAATAGTAAGCGCTCGTCTTCATCGAAGGCGTAGGGCTGATCGCTCTGTACGTCGAGCACGCCCAATACCTCGCCGCCGAAGATCAGAGGGACGGCAATCTCGGATCGGGCCTGGGGTTGGGCCTGGGGTTGGGCCTCCGCGGTTGAGAAATGGGATATTTGACATGTAGGATTCGATTCCAGGTCGTTCAACAGCACCGTCTCGCCCTCGCGAACGACGTAGGCGACGACGTTCGCGGCGTCGAACGAGTATGAAAGCTCTTTTCGCTCCAACGGATGGTCCTCCTGAGAGCTATAGCCCGCTCGGTAGAGGATTTCTCGTCGCACCTGGTCGACTGTCAGCAAGTGCACGAAAGGATAATCAAACTGCTCGTGAATCAAGGAGACGACTCGCTTGAACAGCGTCTCAATATCCAGGATGGAGGCTACGGCCCGGCTGACCTCGGCGGTCGTCGAGAGATGCTCGGCCCGGCGGTGCAGGTCGCCGTATAGCCGGGCGCCTTCCACGGCGATGGCGACGTTGTCCGCCAGAGCTCGCAGGACGAGCAGGTCCATCTCGTGGAAGGCGTCCAGTTGATCGCTCTGCACGTCGAGCACGCCCAGGAGGCGATTTTCAATCTTGAGGGGCAGGACGACCTCGGAGCGCGTTTCGGGCAGTGCGTTGACGTAACGGTAGTGGGGATCGCGGCTCACGTCGGTCGCCTGGATCTCCTCTCCGGTCTGGGCGACTCGTCCAATCAACCCCTCGCCGACGCGCACGTGGAGGAAGGGGGATTCTTCTTCGCATGCGTACTGGGGGCAGGCCGGTCCGGCGCTGGCGCGATAGCGCAGCAGGTCCTGACGACGTTCGAGGGTGAAAAAGGCGACGTAGTAATACTTGAAGGTATCCAGAACCAGAGATGTGACCTGCCGGGCGAGTTCGTCCAGGTCCAGGACGTTGGCCACTTGCGCGCTGACCTGACGCACCAGTGAGAGTTGTTCGAAGCGCCAACGGGCGATGGCCACCTGTCGCGCCGACTGGAGGGTGATAGCCGCTTGAAGGGCTAAATCCCCCAAGCAAGCGATTTCACCTTCGTCGAAGGGATCGCCGGCGGGACGGGCCAACGACAGGACGCCCAGGACACGGTCTTGGGCTTTCAAGGGGATCGCGATCTCGGCTTGCTCATTGGGCGTAACAATTATCTGGGCGGCCTCCAGGGCCTGACGCATCAGCACGGAGGGGGGGGCGAGTGATCTGGAGGGGCGCTCGTCCGATGAGGATGAGGGGAGAGCGCCGGGCAAGCGGTAGAAATCCGGTTCTAACCATAGGTCGGCCTCCCCGCCGACCAATCGAACGGCGGTTTGTTGGATGAGTGTCTTCTGGGCCGAGACGGATGGCTGAGCTAACAGGCGCTCGCCCATCGCTAAAATCTCCCGGCGAGATGAACAGTCAACCATTCGTGGGTGATTCCTCTCTGTACTTGGTCATTGTCAGCACATTGCCGGTCTGCTGGTCGAAATCGAAGCGCACCTCGTCCATCAATTGGCGCATAAAAAAGAGCCCCAGGCCGCCGCCAGTGCAGGCTTCCAGGTCTGGGGGGCGGTCGGGGGCGGGGATGCTGTTGGGATCGAAGGGCTGTCCCTCGTCGTGTAAGATGACAGTTAAGCCGGTCTCGTCAATTTGGCACGTACATTTGATGTCGCCGCGTCCCTCTCCGCCGTAGGCGTGTTGAATGATGTTGCTGCAAGCTTCGTCCACCGCCAGTTGCACGGCTTGAACGGCTCGTTGACTCAGGCCGGCGTCCTCCGCAGCCTGGGTCACAAAATCGCTAATGGGTACCAGGCTATCGAATCGGCCGGGGAATATGTGTATTCGTAAGGAACTTCCCATAGTCATATCAAAAACCGCCTTGTATGCTTGCCAGGGAGCGTTCAGGGGTATGCTTCCCACGCGACCTGTGCAGCTAAGGCGGTTAAAGTACGTCTCTGCCGGTTTAAACGATGGGCGAGTCTAGAAGCTGCCTACCGCTGAGATGACGTCGTCGTAAATCGTGAACAGCGGTAAAAACCCGGCAAGGTCTAATACGTCCCTGATGTTATCGGGCAGTTCCGCCAAAATCAGCTCGCCTCGGTTCCAGCGTTTGCATGTCTTTTGCGCGCTAATCAATACCCGCAGGCCCGCGCTGGAGATAAAATCTACCTCACGCATATCAAGAACGATTCGGAAGCGTCCTTCATCATTGATCGCCTCGAATACCTCCGCCAATTGGGGCGCGGTATTGCTGTCAATTCGTCCGCTCACCTTGATCAGGTCACATCGTTTAAACTGTTCAGCAGTTATGTCCATTATTTAACCTCCTTCAAAATTATGAATACCATTTCGTCCACGTGATGATTATAACACAAACTTTGTGGAAACAAAATAGCTTGTTCGGGAGCGTCACACATTGGGGACAAGCTCCTGGAAGGCCGAAGAGGGCCATTGGAGGGCGAGGCCGCGGAAGAGCAAAGGCGTGTCTTTTACGCCCGTCATTGGCAACTTCTGCACCTCATAACCGGCCAGTTCCAGGGGACACTTGCCCCGAATACGCTCCTGGGCATCTTCGGAGAAAGGCGTGAAGCGATAAACCTTCTCGAAGACGCCCAGGTAGAGTCGG
>DAOTUC010000328.1:0-28098 GCA_034437315.1 Anaerolineae bacterium | reverse complement strand
ATTAGACCTTTCTCGTGTAATCCGGCAACAGGATGGGCGAAATCACGTCGGTCTCGACGCCGGCCTCCTCCAATTCCCGGTTCCATTTCGCCACGTGGGCCAACGTCGGCTCGCCCAACGTCACTTGCTGAAGGTATTCCGCCGCCGAAAGCCCGGCCCGCCGGCCGAACACCGTGATCTCTAGCAAGCTGTTGCCCATCAAGCGGTTGTGCCCGTGCACGCCGCCGCTTACCTCCCCGGCGATGAATAGGCCGGGGATCTCGGTCGACGTATCGGCGTTGAGACACACACCGCCATTCTGGTAGTGGAGCGTGGGGTAGACCAGGATCGGTTCCTCGGTGATGTCGATGTCAAAACGGGCGAACTGACGCACCATCGCCGGCAACGCCGATTCAATTGTGCCCGGCCCGTGGATCACTTCGATCATCGGTGAATCCAACCAAACCCCTGGCTGTTCCGTCGGCGTGATGAGCCCCATATCCCGTTCGCTGCACTCGCGGATCAGGGCCGCCGCCTCCACGTCGCGCGGTTCCAACGGATAGACGAATTGCTCGCCGATCTTATTGACCGGTTGGGCGCCCAACCCCCGCACCTTCTCCGTCACCAACAGGCCCACGATCTGTTCCGGAAAGGCCGCGCCCGTGGGATGGTACTGCATCGACTCCAGGAAGCCCAGGGGAGCGCCGGCCCGGTAGGCCAGCACAACACCGTCGGCCGTCGCGCCGTGGTGATTGGTCGTCGGGAAACCCTGGAAGTGGAGACGTCCACCGCCGCCGGTCGCCATCACCACCGACCTCGCCTTGATGAAATGTTTGGCGCCGGTCTCCAGATTCATGATAATCGCGCCAGTCACCTGCCCCTTTTCATCCAAAACCAACTCGATCGCCGGGGCGAACTCAATCACCCGAATATCCGCGTCCCGGTTTCTCACCTCGTCCCGCAGCGTGCGCATAATCTCCGCGCCGCTGTAGTCACGCGCGGAGTGCATACGCTTCCGGCTGGTGCCGCCGCCGTGGGCCTCGACCATCGTCCCGTCCGGCTCCTTGTCGAACATCATCCCCAAATCTTCCAACCACTTGATAGCCAAAGGAGCATCCATTACCAGCGCCTCCACCAGGTCGGGATCGTTGGTGAAGTGCCCGCCGCCGATGACGTCCAGGTAGTGAATGGCGGGGCTATCCTCAGGCCGGTCGGCCGCCTGGATGCCCCCCTGGGCCATCATCGTGTTCGCATCGCCAAAGCGGAGCTTGGTGACCAGGGTGACCTGTGCGCCCTGCTCCTGGGCCAGGAGCGCGGCCGAGGCCCCCGCGCCTCCGCCGCCAATGACGAGCACGTCGGTCTCGATCTCCGGCTGGCTCAGGTCAAAATCAGGCTCAATGTGTGTGCGACCCTCGAGCACCCGCGCCATCTCAATAGGCATCCGTTGGCCTTCGCTGACGCCCACCCGCACGGCGTGGAACGTTTCCTCTTTGTAATCTGGATGAAAGCCCTCCAGAATGGTATGCCGCTCCTCCAGGCTCATCGCCGGGAATGTCTCTTTAATCCGTCGGGCCCGCGTGGACTCGACCTTACGGATCGATTCTTGCATTTCAGGCGGATAACCGCTCATCAGTATATCTCCTCTGCTCACTACTAACGCCTATTTCGGCTCAATGTCCCGCGCTTCATAACGCGCCTTCAGGCCATCTTTGTCAAGGCCTTTCAGTTCCGCCAACGTCTCATCGAACGCCCCGGCCTCAATCTCCGCCAAACGCTCATCGAGGTGTTCGGAACGAGGCGCCAGGTAGCGTCCATACAAGCGGCGGGCGAGGATCGCGATGTTATACTGCGCTTCCTCGGCCGGACAACGGGCCGCGCACAGGCCGCACATGATGCAGTCAAAGGAAAGATCGGCCATCGTCTCAATATCGCCCCGCATCCCGGCGGCCATATAAAGACGGACGTCGATATCTTGCGGGCAAGCCTTGGTGCACGCCCCGCACCCCAGGCAACGCAACAGCTCCGGATACGTCGTGAATAACGTCGCCGCGACAGGTTCCATCTCGCTAATGGCATAAGTCGAGCGTTGGGCCGGGAAAAAGGGGATCTGCGCCAGGTACATATCCGGCTGGACGACCGTCTGACAGGCCAGGCCGAAGTAAAGTTTGGGATCTCCCAAAATGCGATAAGCGGTGGCGCACGCGCCGCAAAAACCGCCCCGGCATCCCACACCCCGGACCAGGGTATAACCCGCGTACTCCATCGCTTTCATAATCGTCAGCGTAGGCGGCACCATATAGCGCTTGCCCATAATGTAGACGGGAATCAGGTCAGCTTTTTTGTTTGCGCTCTCCTCTGAGGGTAGCGCGGCGGCATCCGGCGTTTCAAACGTCTGTTGTTCAGTTGTCATCATAACTCCCTCAAGCTTGTCGTTTTACGATTCACCAGCGGACTGTAGTCGCAGTTTATTCTTCGCCGACCTCGGTCCATTCATTTTCCTGGAAGGTGATCAGGGGCAGCGGTTCCTCCACGTCACGCCCCGGCTCGTAATCGAACACCTCCTGCACCTGTTGGCCAATCGCGCGGAACACGCGGCCCACCGGCAAATCGGCCGGGCAATCGCTGGTGCACATGCCACATCCGATGCAGGAAAGCACCATGTGATTGAGTCGCGTCAGGTGAAAGAGCATCGTGTCGGCCGGCAAGCGATAAGCCCCCTTGCGCTGCGCCCAGTTCATATATTGCATCGGTTCGTGGTCGAAAACAGGGCTCTTGAACAGGCAGGTCTTGCAGTAGCAGATTGGGCAGACCGTCATACAATTGTGGCAACGCACACAGGCGGCGAAGACCCCCTCGACGCCCTCCTCTTCGAGTTGCTGGTGAATCTCGGCGAAGCGTGTGTCGCGCACCTGGGTTCGGGCCTCGACCAAGCGTTTAACCACATCGTCCCGCTGCTTCCCGTCGCCTTCCGCCTCTTCCAGCCCCAGTTTCTCGGCGATCTCGTCGGACACCAACAGCGGAATGCCGCTGCTCAGGTCGGCGCCGAAGAGCGCCAGCGTGACGTCCGCTTGCTCAACGTGAGGCTTTTCACACATCTGGCAGGCGTCGCGGAAAGTGTAGTCCCCCTGGGGAACCAGGTCGCCGCTCTGGGCCGTCGCCAGCAGCGCCGATCGGTCGAGCGAGCCGTTTTTCGACATCGCGACGTAATCCGACACGTCGTAGGTCCCCAGGCAATCGACGCCGATGATCACCATATCGTCTAAACTGGCCTGCTTGAGCTTGACCAACTCCGTCAGCGCCCGCAGTTCACAGGAGCGCAACACCACGCCGACGCGCCCACGCGGCTCGCGGATCGAGACGTAGCCCGCCAGACGCGCCGCGTTCAATCCCATCACCGGGGCCAACGGATCGGCCGCGTCTAGCATCTCGGGGTCCGAAACCAGCGCCGGCGTGAGTGTGCCGGAGGGCGTCTCCAACGGGACCAAGAGCGCGTCTACCGCGTCGGTCTCCAACAGTCGCTTCAGGAAGCCCTGCACTGCAGCTAACGTATCGTCTTTCGGATTCTTTTGATCCGCCTCAATAGGAATTGTAGTTCTCATTAGGTCTCCCCTCTTCAATTAGACCGCCCATTTCCGACGCATCGGGTTAGGGCCTTTTTTCTTCATCGCTTCGGTCATCTCGGTGACCGTGTCGGCAAATCGCTGTCCCTCGCTGGCGCTGATCCAACGCAGCCACACCCGATCCTCGTCGCAACCGGCCTGCTTGAGAATCTCTTTGAGCGCGACGACGCGCCGCCGAGCCTTGTAGTTGCCCGACTGGTAGTGACAATCGCCTGGATAGCAACCGCCGATGAGGATGCCATCAGCTCCATCCAGGAGCGGTTTGAGCACGTAGGTAGAATCCACCGATCCGGAGCACATCAACCGGATGATGCGCACGTTGGGCGGATACTGGATTCTAGACGTGCCTGCCAGGTCGGCCCCGGTGTACGTGCACCAATTGCACAAAAATGCAACGATCTTGGGTTCGAACGCATGTTCTTCAGCCATACTTCCCCCTTAAAAGCGGATAACAAACATCCATGTGAATATCACAATACCTCAAATGATAATTTCCCTTGCTCATTCAGTTAGCCCGCGCTAGATTCCCAGCACTGCATCGACCTGGGCCAAAATCTGGCCCGGCGTAAAGTGTTGCAGGCGGATCGCCTTGGAAGGGCAGGAGACCGCGCAAGCGCCGCAGCCCTCGCATAGGACGGCGTTGATCCGCGAGAAACCCCACATCAGGTCGAGGCTCGGCGCGCCATACGGGCAAACGTCCACACACATCCCGCACCCCGCGCACAAAGCCGAGTCGACGGCCGCCGTGGCCGATTCCACCGGCACAGACCCCTTCAGCAGCGGGATAAGGGCCGAGGATGCGGCTGCTTTCGCCTGGGCCACAGTGTCGGGGATGTCCTTCGGCCCCTGACAACACCCGGCCAGGAAAACGCCCCCCACCGCCGTATCCACCGGCCGCAACTTGGGGTGCAACTCCAGGAAAAAGCCATCGGCCGAGCGCGGTAGTTTGAGCATCGTCGAGATATCAAGCGGAGGTTGGGCCGCATCGGACGAATCGGTATCGCTCGCGCGCGCCTCCATCCCCACCGCCAGAATGACCAGGTCGGCCTCGAAATCTATGGGCTCGCCCAACAGCGTGTCCTCGCCCACCAATACCACCCGGTCGCCCTGGTCGCTTCGCTTGCGATAAATTTCCGAGATATTTCCCTTCCGGTAGCGCACGCCTTTGGCCCGCGCTTCGTCGTAGAATTCCTCGGCCCCTTTGCCAAAAGTGCGCACGTCCATATAGAAGACCGTCACATCGGCGTCGGGCAGCATCTCGCGCACCAGGCGGGATTGCTTGGCCGTATACATACAGCAAACCCGCGAGCAATAGGGGTTGCCCACCTGCGCATCCCGCGATCCCACACATTGGATAAAGGCCACCCGTTGCGGCGACTCGCCGTTGACGGTCAGGTCTCCCTCGGCCAACCGCTGCTCCATCTCCAGCGAGGTGATGACGTGGGGATACTGACCATAGCCCAGTTCCGGCTTCCGGTGGGGATCGAACACGTCATAACCGGTGGCGATGATGATGGAGCCTACGTCAACCGTCTGGGGGTCATCGCCCTCCGGTTCACCAATCGCCGCCTCGAAATTCCCCACGTATCCATCCACTGCCGTGACCTGCGCATTCAACTTCACAATGATATTCGGATGCTCCTGCACCTGCGCGATGAGCGGCTCAAGCAATTCTTCCACCGGTTCCAACGTCGGGAAGGTGCGATGCAGCTTCGCAACCTGCCCGCCCAGGTGATCGCTTTTTTCCACCAGGTACGCGGTGAAACCTGCCTCGGCCACATCCAGCGCGGCAACCATCCCCGCCAATCCGCCGCCGACGACGACCACCCCCGGCTTCACGGGCACCTCGCGCTCCTGCAACGGTTCCAACGCCGCCGCCTTGGCCGTCGCCGAGGCGACCAACCACTTGGCTTTTTCCGTCGCCCGCTCCTTATCGCCGTGCACCCACGAGCACTGTTCGCGGATGTTCGCCATTTCCACCAGGTACGGGTTCATCTCCACCTGCTGCGCCGCCCCGCGAAAGGTCGGTTCGTGCATCCGGGGCGAGCAGGAGGCGACCACCACGCGGTTCAGGTCATATTCCGCTATATCTTGCTGAATCAAGACCTGGCCCGGGTCGGAGCACATGTAGAGGTAGTCGCGGGCAATGACGACGCCGGGCAAGGAACCCGCGAACGCGGACACCGCCTCCACATCGACGGTGGCAGAAATGTTCACACCACAATGACAGATGTATACGCCAATTCGAGGTTGTTCTTCCATCACGACCCCTCACCTAACGCCTGGTTGAGCAATTCCATAATATCCATTACCCGCAACGCCCGGCCTTCATTGTGCTCAGGATCGTCTAACTTCTGCACCTTGACCGCGTCCTCCAGCGTCAGCAGGCAAAAGGGACAGGCGACGGCCAAAATCTCGGCCCCGGTGTCGGCCGCTTCGTGCACGCGCTGGAAGGCCAACCGCTCTTCCAGATTTGTGCCTTCGGCCCACATCCGTCCCCCCCCACCCTCACAACACAAACTCCGCTCGCGACTCCGGTCCATCTCCACCAATTCGACGCCGGGGATAGCCTGGAGAATGGCGCGGGGCTCGTCGTAGATATGATTCTGCTTGCCGAGGAAACACGGGTCGTGATAGGTGACCTTGACCGGATGCCCACCCTCGCCGATCTCGTTCGGCAATTCCAACCGTCCCTCTTCGATCAGTTTAGCCACGAGTTGCGTGTAATGCAACACATCCATCGGATGTCCGGTTGCATCATCCAGGCCATACTCATTCTTAAATGTATTGTAACAATGGGGCGACGCCGTCACCAACTGCTTCGCTCCCGTGCTGCGGAACATCTCGCTGTTCTCCTCGACCAACATCTCGAACAGTCCAACTTCCCCCAATCGTCGGATCTCGTTGCCGCAGCAACTTTCCTCAATGCCTAAGGCGCCGAAGTCGAGGCCGGCGATTTCAAACACCCTCGCCAGCGCGCGAGCGATGGGCTGGGCGCGCATATCGTAGGACGGGGTGCAGCCCACGTAATAGAGCAACTCGCACCCCTCCTGCGCATCCTTGATCGGCTTGCCGTCGGCCCAGGCGGCGCGATCCTCCCGCGCCATGCCAGAGGGGTTGCCCTGGCGGAAGGTGCCCATCAGCGCCGCCCCGATGGTCTCCGGAATGCGCCCACTCTCGACCAGTTCTCCCCGCAATGCGATGATTAACTCGGCCGGTTGCACGTCTTTGGGACAGCGTTCCACGCAGGTGAAACAGCTCGTACAATCCCACAATTCCTCGTGCGCATCGACTTCCATCTCCGGCTTCACCAGCATCTGGTAGATCATACTGCGGATGTTCAAGACCGTCTTGCGCGCCACCGGACAACCGCCGGTGCACTTGCCGCATTGGATACAACCAAAGAGCTCCAGGTTTTCCGTCATTGCCTTCGTTTTCAACGCCGTTTTCAACGCCATCTCTGCTTTCCTCCACCCACTATCTATGCCGGCGCCGCTTCGCTTAGGGCCGAAGGCTGCCGAACAACGCGCCCATCAGTGCGCTGTCGGGCCAGCACTTTCAAAGCCGAGGCCGCCGCCGCTTTCGCTTGCCCTACCGTATCGGGGATGTCCTTGGGGCTCTGGCAACAACCGGCCATGAAAACCCCCTCCAAGCTCGTATCGACTGGACGCAATTTGGGATGCGCCTCCTGGAAAAATCCATCGGGTGAACAGGTCAAGCCGCCCAGGGGAGCGAACAGGGCCGCCGTCTCCGCCGTGTCGATTCGGGGGATAATCGCCGTCGCCAAAACCACCAAATCCGCCTCGACCTCGACCGGTTCTCCCAACATCGTGTCCTCGGCCAGGACGAGCAGTTTACCATCTCCACCGCGCCGGTAGATTTCCGACGGTTCCCCGCGCCGGTACAGCACCCGCTCGTGCTTCACCCGATCGTAGAATTCCTCGTATCCCTTGCCAAAAGCCCGCACATCCATATAGAATACCGTGACATTGGCGTCGGGGAATTTATCCCGCACTATGTGGGCGTGTTTCGCCGTGTACATGCAACAAACGCGAGAACAGTACGGCACGCCTGTATGGGAATCGCGAGAACCGACGCACTTGATGAACACCACGTCTTGCGGCTCCTTGTCGTTGATGCGAATCTTTCCCTTCGTCGGCCCAGAGGCGGACGAGAGGCGCTCGAACTCAATCCCCGTCATCACTTCTGGATAGACGCCATAACCGAACTCCGGCTTGAGCGTCGGATCCATCACATCGAAACCCGTGGCGACGATGACGGCGCTCACCTCCAGGTCGACGAACGTCTCTTCTTGCTCGAAATCAATCGCGTCGGCGGGGCAGGCGTCCTTACATTTGAAGGTCTTGCCGCACGTACCGCGCGTCAGGTAAAGGCAGGCGTTCGGGTCGATCGTATACTTGAGCGGGATTGCCTGTGGAAATGGGACGTAGATAGACGAGCGTTTAGCGATCCCCTCGTCGAACTCGCTGTCGATACGGCCCTTCATCCGGCAGGCCTCGGCGCATAGGCCGCATCCCGTGCACTTCTCCATATCCACGTAACGCGGCTTCTTTCGCACCCGTACGCGGAACGTCTCGTCCCCATCCTCCTGATCGACGGAAACGACCTCGGAATAGGTCATCAACTCGATATTTGGATGTCGCCCTACGTCCACCATCTTCGGCGTCAGAATGCAAGAAGAGCAATCTAACGTCGGGAAGGTCTTGTCCAACTGCGCCATCCGCCCCCCAATGGAGGGCTCTCTTTCAACCAGATGGACCGTAAAACCGGCGTCGGCGATATCCAGCGCCGCCTGAATCCCGGCGATCCCGCCCCCAATGACGAGGGCCGCCAGTTTATTTTGCTCTCGCGCCATACCCTTCATCCCTTTCCGCCAGACAAGCGTGACCGGCGATTATCAAATCCCCCATACCTCACTCATATCCGTGATGGATAGATCGCTGTAACGTTCCTGGGTCGCCAACCACTCCGGCATCTCCTCTTTGATCTCCTCTTTGAGCATATCCAAATCATCCTGCGTGACCATTCCCCGCTCGTGCAAAAACGCGTAAAACTTCTTTAAGCTCGCCGCATTGCCCCGGATGGACGATTCGCTGGACCACGCAGCCTTCCTGATAAACCAATAGCCGAGAAACATTCCAACATCTGATACGCCATCCGGTGCTTCAATCGCGTCCTCGTACAACAGGAACTGGTTGATATAGAAATCAACGTTTTCCACGTGCTTGTTAATGGTTCGTTTGGACAACCCCGAAGCCTGCAACCAATTCTCAAAATCCTCCAACAACGCCTCGTTGGCTTCCCGGATCCGCTCACAATCCGCTTCGTATTGCTCGTAATCCATACTCTTCTTTCCTCTCTATTCCGCCGTAACCACGTCCAACATCCAATGAATCTGCGTCATCTCGAAACCCTTCTGCTGACTGGCCTTGTTCGGGCAGACGGAGACGCACGCCCCGCAACCCTGGCACAGCACATCGATCACCTGCACGTACGCTCTCGTGGTTCCACCCTGCACCGCCAACGGGAGCGGCAACGATGGCGTCTCGAGCACAATCCGCGCGTCGTAGGGGCAGACCTCAATGCACTGCCCGCAGTTGGAACACAGCAACGGATCGACCCAGGCGGTGATGGGCGTCGCCTCCAGCTCCTCTTTAGATAGCAGCGCGACCGCCCGCATCGCCGCCCCCTGCGCCTGAGCGATGGTCTCGTCCAGGAAACGCGGGGAGTGGGCCATGCCGCACAGATACACCCCGTCGGCCGCGAAGTCCAACGGTCTCAACTTCACGTGGGCCTCCAGGAAGAAGCCATCCTCGGTCAACGGCGTCTTGAGCAACTTCGCCAGCGCGTCGTTGTCCGCCCTCGGCTCGATCCCGGCGCTGAGGACTAGCAAATCCGCCCCCAACGTGAAGCGCTCGCCCTCAGGCTGCACCCACACGTCTACCGCCAATCTATCCTCACCACTCCGTACTTCTGGCTTCTCCTCCGCGTCATACTGGAGGAAGACGACGCCCGCCCGTCGCGCGTCCCGGTAATACTGCTCCTTGAAGCCAAACGTCCGGATGTCGCGGTAGAGGATGTAGACGTCGGTCTCCGGGTTGCGCGCCTTGATCGCCAGCGCGTTCTTGATCGCCTCGGTGCAACAGATGCGGGAGCAGTAGGGGTGTTCATCGTCCCGGGAACCGACGCATTGGATCATCACGATGGCATTGAGGGATTGGATGATTGGGTCATTGGGTGATTGGGCCAACATGCGCTCTAATTCGCGCTGGGTGATAACGCGCTCGTCCTCGCCGTAAAGGTAGGCTTGTGGTTCGATCTCCTGCGCGCCGGTCGCCACGACGATGACGCCGTGCTCAATCGACTGCTCTGCGTATCCCTCTTCGACGTGACCGTTGCCGCCGCCGCCGACGTCGCTTTGCTTATCGACCTTCCGGATCGAGGTCCGGTATTGGCCCACGTAGCCACTGACGTCCACGATCTCCGCGCCGGTGCGCACCGAAATACGCGGGTTGGCCGAGATTGCCGCGATCGTCTGCTGCAAGAGTGTCTGCGGATCGGCGCCATCGGGCAGCGGCGTGTAGATGTGCTGTAGATTGCCGCCCAGCGTCTCCTCCCGCTCGACCAACGTCACGCTGAACCCTTGCCGGGCGATGGAGAGGGCCGCCGTCATCCCCGCCAATCCCCCGCCGATGACCACGGCGTGGTGATTGACCTCGAAGGTCTGGTGGGGAATCGGCTGCAAATTGCGCGCCTTCGCCACCGCCATCTTGGTCAGATCCTTCGCCTTGTCCGTCGCCGCCTGGGGATCAGCCCGGTGCACCCAGGAGACCTGTTCCCGAATGTTGGTCATCTGGAACAAATGGCGGTTCAGCCCCGCGCTGCGGAGCGTCTCCTGGAACAACGGTTCGTGGGTGCGCGGCGTGCAGGAAGCCACCACGACCCGGTTCAAATCGTGGGCCTCAATCTGCTCCCGGATCCGCTCCTGTGTATCCTGGGAACAGGTGTAGAGGTTGTCCTCAACGTGGACCACGTCGGGCAGCCGCGATATATATTCGACCACCGCCGGCACGTCGACCACGCCGCCGATGTTGATCCCACAATGGCAGACGAAAACGCCCACACGGGGCTCCTCCTCGCTCACGTCCCGCTCCGGCGGATAGATGGTTTCCTCTACCATCGAACCGCGCGCGTCCGCCAACAACGCCGACGCCTGGGCCGCCGCGCAAGAGGCCTCGATCACCGTCTCCGGGATATCCTTGGGCTCGCTGAACGGCCCCGCGACGAACAAGCCATCCGCCAGGGAACCGCTGGGCCGCACCGTCTGAGCAGGCAGGTAAGTCGGCGTGCGCGCAAAGCCATACTCGTTCAACGCGATACCCAGTCGGTCCGCCAACGCCCGCGAGCCCTCCGGCGGCCGCAAACCGACCGAGAGCACGAGCAGATCGAACGTCTCCTCGACGTTATCCCCATCGTCGGTGGCGTAGCGCACCCGTAGGTCGCCCGTCCCCGGCGCTTCGGTGACCATCGAGACCATGCTCCGCACGAAGCGCACACCATTCTCGTTCTCGGCCCGGTCGACGTAACGATCAAAATCCTTGCCAAAGGAGCGCACATCCATGTAGAAAATGGTCGGCTCGACGTTAGGGTCGTGCTCCTTGGCGATCAACGCCTCCTTGGTCGCGTACATACAGCAGACGGCCGAGCAATAGCCCTGGTCGCACGCCGGGTCCCGGGAACCGACGCACTGGATGAAGGCCACCTTACGCGGATGCGCGCCGTCGGAGGGGCGCTGCACCACACCGCCCCACGGCCCAGAGGCGGAGAGCATACGCTCAAACTCGATGCTGGTCACCACGTTATCCAGCCGCCCGTAGCCGAATTCCGGCCGGATGTCGCCATCCACCGTATCCAGGCCCAGCGTCAGGATGACGGCCCCCACCTGGAGGTCGATCAATTCCTCCCCCATCTCGTGGTCGATACAATCCTTCTGACAGGCGTAGACGCATTGCAAACACTCGGAACAGATCCCACAAGCCAGGCAGCGCGCCGCCTCGGCCCGCGCCTGCTCCTCGGTGTAACCGCCCACCACCTCGCCGAAGGTCGATAACCGCTCTTCCATCGGCGCCGTATCCAGCGGCGTCCGGGGATGGGCCGCCGCGTCGCCCCGCGCCATTCGGGCAGCGACTTCCTCCGAGGAGAGATCGACGACATGCCCTCCCCGCTCAGTTACGGAGAACGAGTCGTCGTCTCTCGACTCCTCGCGCTCAGTGGGAGCAGCGAAGGTTCCATTCTGCAAATAATCGTGGATCGATTCGGCCGCCCGGTGTCCGGCTGCAATAGCGTCGATGACGAAGGCGGTGCCGGTGACGGCGTCGCCCGCCGCGAAGACGCCCTGTCGGCTGGACGCGCAGGTCTGCTCGTCGGCCGCGACTGTGTTCCACCGGGTCACCTCGACCGCTGTCTCTTCGGATATAAAATCCAACCCGGCATGCTGGCCCACCGAGAAAATCACGTTGTCGCAGACCGCGAAGAATTCCGAATCGGCGATGGGTACCGGCCGGCGGCGCCCCGATGAATCCGGCGGTCCCTGCTCGGTGCGCACCAGCTTGAGGCCCTTCATCCGCCCGTCCTCGCCCGCCACGACCTCAATGGGGTTGGTCTGCCAATGGAAGATGACGCCTTCCTCCTGGGCGTGACGCAACTCCTCGGCGTCGGCCGGCGCCTCCTCGGGGGTGCGACGGTAGAAGATGTGCGTCTCGGCCCCTATCCGCACCGCCGTCCGGGCCACGTCCATCGCCACGTCCCCAGCCCCGATGACGGCCACTTTCTCTCCCAATTCGGGGGCGCTGTGGTCGCCGTCACATTGCGAGAGCCGCACGTCGCGCAGGAAGGTGGTGTTGATCATCACGCCGTCCAGGTCGGCGCCGGGAATCGGCAAGCGGATGCCCTCGTGCGCGCCCATGGCGATGAGGGCTGCATCGAACCCCTGTTCGAAGAGCGCGTCCAGGTCGTCCACGCGGGCGTTCAGGTGCAAGTTCACGCCCAGATCGACGATGTCCTGCACCTCCCGGTCGATGACGTCGGCCGGTAACCGGTATTCGGGCACGCCCACCCGCAGCATGCCACCGGCCACAGGCAGCGCCTCGAAGACATCCACCCCGTAACCCATCCGGCACAGATCCTGGGCCGCCGTGAGCCCACAAGGGCCCGCGCCGATGACGGCCACCCGCTGCTCGTACTTACGTTCGACCGGTTCCGGCGCCACACGGGGCTGGGCGTAGATCGTGTCGGTGACGAAGCGTTTGAGCGCCCGGATGTTGACCGGATCGTCCCACTTGCCCCGGCTGCACGCCTCCTCACAACGGCGATTGCAGATACGCCCACAGATCGCCGGGAAGGGGTTGTCCTCCTTGATGACGCGCATCGCGTCCTCGTAACGCCCCTCGTTGATCAGGGCGATATAGCCCTGGGCCCGCTGACCGGCGGGGCAGGCATCCCGACAGGGGGCCGTCCCCTGCTTGTCGATGACGTAGGCGTTGGGGATCGCCTGGGGATACAGCTTGTAGATCGCCTGTCGCTCGGAAAGCCCGACGTTGAACTGATCGGGCCGTTGGATGGGGCAGACGTCGGCGCAATCGCCGCAGCCGGTGCAATCATCCACGTTTACGTAGCGCGGATGCTGGCGCACGCGCACCGTGAAATTTCCCGGCTCCCCGTCAATGCCATCCAGTTCGGCGTAGGTCAGCACCTCAATGTTGCGGTGTCGCCCACACTCGACCAATTTGGGCGCCAGGATGCACATCGCGCAATCGTTGGTCGGGAAGGTCTTATCTAACTGGGCCATCACGCCACCGATAGCGGAGCTTTTGTCCAACAAGTAAACCTTTAACCCAGCCTCCGCCAGATCGAGCGACGCCTGCATCCCGCCAATCCCAGCTCCAACGACCAGCACTGCGCCCACCTGGCCCGAATGCTGCGCGAGATCGACGGACACGCGATCCATATTCGCTTCTTCGTCCACTATCCCTTCAACGCCTTCTGATCGACGCTCGATTAACTCACTCGTCATACAGCAACCTCATCTAACATCCCGTACACCTGGAGCGGCTCGAAACCCTTCTGATAGCACGCCTTGTTCGGGCAACTGACGATGCACGCGCCGCAACCCTGGCAGAGCACGTCAATCACCTCAGCGTAATGCATCCCCGGTTCCAGCAAACGCGCGCCATAAGGGCACGTCTCGATGCACTGCCCGCATGCGGCGCAGAGTTCTGGGTCGACAGTGGCAATGATGGGCGTCGCTTCCAACTCGTCTCTGGACAACAACCTGACCGCTTGCACCGCCGCCCCCTGCGCCTGCGCGATCGTCTCGTCCAGGAAGCGGGGCGAGTGGGCCAGCCCGCAGAGGTAGACCCCATCGGCGGCGAACTCCAACGGTCGCAGCTTCACGTGGGCCTCCAGGAAGAATCGATCCTCGTTCAGGGGGACTTTGAGCAATTGGGCCAGCGCTTCGTTATCCTCGTTCGGTTCAATACCCACGCTGAGCACGAGCAATCCCGCATCCAACGTGAAGCGCTCCCCCTCTGGCTGGATCACCACGTCGACCGCCAAGCTGTCTCCCTCAATCCGCACCTCTGGCGCTTCATCCGCATCATACTGGAGGAAAACGACGCCCGCCTGCCGGGCCTGGCGATAGTAGCGCTCCTTGAAACCAAAGGTTCGGATGTCGCGGTAGAGGATGTAGACGTCGGTCTCCGGGTCGCGCGCCTTGATCGCCAGCGCGTTCTTGATCGCCTCGGTGCAGCAGATGCGGGAGCAGTAGGGATGCTCGTCGTCGCGGGAGCCCACGCACTGGATCATCACCACACTATCCGGCATATCGACATCCTGCACGATCAGCATTTGCTCCAACTCGCGCTGGGTGACGATGCGCTCGTGCTCGCCATAATGGTAGGCCTGTGTTTTGATCTCCTGCGCGCCGGTCGCCACGACGATAATGCCGTGTTCAATCTCCTCCTGGTTGCCGTCGGGCAGGCGGATCGTCGTGCTGTACTTACCCAGGTAACCGCCCACTCCGATCACTTCGGTCTCCATCCGCACGGAGATGCGCGGGTTATCCCGCACCGCCTCGATCATCCGCTGTAACAGCGCTTGCGGATCGCCGGCCTCATCCGCGCCATTGCCGGAGACAAGATCGGTGGGCAACGGCGTATAAATGCACCGCAGATTGCCGCCTAACGCCGCATCCCGTTCGACCAGCGTCACCCGGAAGCCCTGTTCGGCGATGGACAACGCCGCCGTCATGCCGGCCAAACCGCCGCCGATGACCAACGCTTCCTGGCTGACCTCGAAGGTCGAGCGGTCGATGGCGTGCAACTTACGGGCTTTGGCGACCGCCATACGAACCAATTCCTTCGCCTTGTCGGTCGCCCGCTGGTGATCGCTGCGATGCACCCAGGAAACCTGCTCGCGGATATTGGCCAACTGGAATAAATGCGGATTCAGCCCAGCGCCGCGAATCGTCTCCTGGAACAACGGTTCGTGGGTGCGCGGCGTGCACGAAGCCACCACCACGCGGTTCAAATCGTGCTCAATAATCTGCTCACGAATCCGTTCCTGGGTGTCCTGGGAGCAAGTGTACAGATTGTGCTCGGCGTAGACCACATCTCGCAGGCCGGCGGTATATTCGACCACCTGGGGTACATCCACCACCGCGCCGATGTTAATCCCACAATGACAGATGAAAACGCCCACGCGGGGCCATTCATCGCTCACGTCCCGCTCATCAGGCCATTCTGGTTCCGCGGTCAACGTATTTCGCGCATCAGCCAGCAAAGCCGACGCCTGGGCGGCCGCACAGGAGGCCTCGATCACCGTTTCTGGGATGTCCTTCGGCTCGCTGAACGCGCCAGCGACGAAGACGCCCGACCGCGTCGTCTGGCCCGGTTGGTAGACGGCCGGCTCGGCGAACCCATACTCGTTCAATTGCACACCGAGGCGCTCGGCCAATTCTTGGATGCCCTCCGGTGGACGGAGGCCAACCGATAGGACGACCATGTCGAACTCTTCCTCGACGTTATGCCCTTCCCCAGTGGCGTAGCGCACCCGCACGCCCCCGGTCTCCGGCGCTTCGGTGACCATAGAGACCATACTGCGCACGAAGCGCACGCCATACTCATGCTCAGCCCGGTTGATGTAACGCTCGAAATCTTTGCCAAAGGAACGCACATCCATATAGAAGATCGTGGCCTCGACGTTGGGATCGTGCTCCTGGGCGATGACCGCCTCCTTGGTCGCGTACATACAGCAGACGGCCGAGCAATAGCCCTGGTCACAGGCCGGGTCGCGGGAACCGACGCACTGAATGAAGGCGATGCGATGCGGGTGTTCTCCATCGGAGGGACGCTGCACCACGCCGCCCCACGGCCCGGAGGCGGAGAGCATGCGCTCGAATTCGATGCTGGTCACGACGTTCGCCACCCGATGATAGCCAAACTCAGGCCGGACGTCGCCCGGCATCGTCTCCAAGCCAGGCGTCAGGATGACGGCGCCGACGTTCAGGTCGATGAGCGCGTCTTGCATATCGTGATCGATGCAATGCTTCTGGCAGGCGTAGACGCATTGGAGACATTCTGAGCAGACGCCGCAGGTCAGGCAACGGGCCGCCTCCGCCTGAGCCTCTGCCTGGGTGAAGGCCGGATAGATCTCGCGGAAGCGCCAGCCGTCTCCATCCGGCTGCAAGCGCGCCGCTACCGGCAGCTTCTCGACCTCGCGACGCGGTTCAACCGACGCTTCGCCGCGCGCCACCTTCGCCCTGGCCTCTTCCTCGGTCAACTCGGCGACAGTGACGTCCGCCTCGGCCTCCGGTAATGGGTCGCCGCGCAGGTAGGCGTCGATGGAACGGGCGGCCTTGCGCCCGGCTGCAATGGCGTCCACGACAAAACGGGTGCCGGTCTTCACGTCGCCGCCGGCGAAGAGCCCCGGTAGGTCGGTCGCCAACGTCGCGTCCGCCGCCTTCGCCCATTGCCCACGTATCTTGACCTCATCCGGCAGGCAAGAGGCATCCGGCCGCTGCCCAATGGCGAAGATCACCACGTCCGCCTCAATGAGCGCCTCGGTCCCCGGCATCTCGTCAAAATCGGGCCGTCCATCGACAAAGCCTCGGAAGTCGATCTCCGCACATCGTAGCCCGCGCACGTGTCCACCGTCTTCCTCAATTTCCTTGAAGGTGCGCGAGGGGAAAAGCTCAACCCCCTCCTCGACGGCATCCAGAATCTCCCACTCGTGGGCCGGCATTTTCTCGCGACTCTCCAGGCAGGTCATCCCCACCCAATCAGCGCCCAGGCGCACGGCCGTCATCGCCGCATCGACCGCGACATTGCCGCCGCCGAGCACCAGCACCCGCTTGCCGTCCAACGATTGGTCCGCCGACTCTGTTTGCAGCGCCGCCTCACGCAAGAACTTGGTGGCCACCGTCACCTCCGGCAGATCCACGCCGGGGATAGGGATGAGAACCCCCTCGTGTGCGCCGACGGCGACGAACACGGCGTCATACGCATCCTCGCCTTCCAGCAACGCCGCCGCGTCATCCACCCTGTGATTGAGTTTCAACTCGACTCCCATGTCCACGATCTGGTCGACCTCCCACTGCACCAGGTCGTAGGGCATACGGTAGGAGGGAATGCCGACGCGCATCATCCCGCCCGCGACGGGCAGGGCCTCGAAGACGGTCGCCTCGTGGCCCAATTTCACCAGGTCCTGGGCGCAGGTCAGGCCCGCCGGCCCACTGCCGACGATGGCCACGCGCTGGCCCGGCGACGCGGCCTGGCCTTCAGCGTCGGCTTCCACGGCTGTTTTGGTCATCACTTCAGCGATCTCGTCTGGATGTTCCAAGGCCCAATCGGCGACGAAACGCTTGAGGCGCATAATACTGACCGGATCGTCCACCTTGCCCCTTGAGCATTCATCCTCACACTTGTGATTGCAGACGCGCCCGCAGATCGACGGGAAGGGATTATCCTCGCGAATCGTGCGGTAGGCGTCGGCTAAACGGCCCTCGCGGATCAAGGCCACGTAACCCTGGGCCCGCTGGTGGATGGGGCAGGCGTCGCGGCAGGGCGCTTGCCCCACCTTCTCGATCACGAAGGCGTTGGGAATCGCCTGAGGATAGAGCTTATAGGCGGCCCGCCGTTCGGAAAGATCGACGTTGAAAGCGTCCGGGCGAACGATAGGGCATACCTCCGCGCAATCGCCGCATCCCGTGCACTCATCCACGTTCACGTAACGGGCGTGCTGGCGCACGCGGGCCGTGAAATTGCCCGGCTCCCCCTCAATATCCTCCAATTCGGCGTAGGTCATCACGTCGATGTTGAGGTGCCGGCCACATTCCACCAATTTGGGCGAGAGGATACACATTGAGCAGTCATTCGTGGGGAACGTCTTATCTAACTGCGCCATCACGCCCCCGATAGCCGGGCTTTTATCCACCAAATAAACCTTGAATCCGGCCTCCGCCAGATCGAGAGAGGCTTGCATCCCACCGATGCCGGCGCCGACAACCATCACGGAACCGACCGAATTTCCATTCCGCTTCGATTTTAATGAATGTTCTGCCTGTCCAGGGGATGCAGGTAAGCTGGAATCGACGCCTGCGTTCACCCCATTGCCATTATCTGACATCTGTTCACCAATCCTCTTCCTCAAGGTCATTCTGAGAAAGCTTTCTGAGAAAGCTTTCTCAGAAAACTTCTAGAATTCTCCGGAGCGATCCACCAGTCGCAGCACGAGAATCGCCATATCCAACAATTCGCCATCGCTGGTGATGAAATAATCTTGCAAGGTCACCTCGTGCTGGAAGCCCATATCCTGAACCGCCTTGATGACGCGGTACTGGTTGGTCACCACCTCAATGTACAGCTGCTGTAAACCCAGGCGGCGAGCGATATCGATCAGGCTGGTAAGCATGAGCGTGCCGATGCCTCGTCCCCGGTACTGTCTATCGAGAAAAATACGCACCCAGGCCAGATGGCGGTGATAGCGCTTACGAAAGTGAAGGGTGGCGTCGCCGACAATCTGGTCATTCACGACCGCGACCAGCGGATAAACCCGCGTCAAATCCAGGTTATCCACCCAACTCTCGACGACGGATGGATCGCCCGCATCGTCGCGGAAGTATTCCAGGTCTTCCCTGGATGCCCGGGCGAAGAGGTCGACCAGTCCCTCCTTGTCATCTTTGTTCAATGGGCGCAACAACAACCGCGTTCCATCGGCCAACGTCTTCACCTTTCGATAACGAGCCAACTGTTCCCAGGGTTGTTGTTCAACTTCGCGCGCGCTCGCGCGGTCGGCATTCACTTGATCTACCATTTACATCCTCCTCCCACACAGCTGCATCACGTTACGTTTTTCGACGCTAATCCCGCTGTTGCATTGCCTTCAAGACCAATTCGGCGACGTCCATCACGCGGATGCGCGCTTTTCGGGCCTCTTTGTGGCGACGGACCGCCTCCGTCAACGTGCGTTCGCACTGCTGACAGGCCGAGACAATCGCCTGGGCCTCTATCTCACAGGCCCGATCGATCCGGCGTTGTGAGACCTCGGAACCGACGTCGGGATCGAAACTCTCCAGGTTGCCGCCGCCGCCGCAACATTCGGAGATATTGCCGGAGGTGCTCATCTCCACCAGGGTGACGCCGGGGATGCTCCGCAGTAGATGCCGGGGCGACTCGAAGACGCCGCTCTTACGCCCCAGGTCGCAGGGGTCGTGGTAGGTCACCGTCAAGTCCAACTCGCCCATCTCAATGGCCCCTTGCTTGATTAGATCGTCCAGGAGTTCTGTCGCGTGGAGGACGTCAATCCCAATGTCCTCTTCCAACACCTCTGGGTAGATGTGCTTCCACATATGATAGCACGACGGGCAGGAAAATACCACCCGCGACGCGCCCAGTTCTTTCGTCTGCTCGACGTTGTGCCGGATCAGCGCTTTGGCCTGTTCCAAACGGCCCATCGAAAGCAACGGATAGCCGCAGCACCACTCCTGCCCACCCAACGTCGTGAAACTGGCGCCGGTCGCGTCCGCGCCAGCCTTCAAGCCCTGAGTCAAGATCGTCGTCATCGCCTGGGGGACCCGGTAACTGCGCGGGAATAGGGAGGCCACGCAACCGACAAAGTAGACCAGGTCGGCCCCTTTATCGCGGTCCAAGCCCGGCGGGATCTCTTCCAGGTTCTGGCTCCAGATGAGGCGCATATCATTATTGTCGCCGCTGATGTTGTGATCGGCCTCAATTGTCTGGCTTAAACTATTAAGCCGGGACAGGCCTTCACACAGGCGGTCATCAATCTCGGCATCGGGCCGTTGCGTCAGGTAATCGACCAGCATTTCCCGCAGTTCCTGGCAATCCTCGACCCGGTAGCCTTCTTCACCGGCCATTTCCTTGAGCGCGATCATCACTTCGCCGATGTCGATATCGTTGGGACAATGAGCGCCGCACATCTCGCAGCCAAAGCAAAGCCAGGCGTCCCGGCTGGCGAAGACCCGATCCTTTTGCCCGAACTGGATCAAGCGCAACAGGCGATCCGGCCCATATTCCATCGCAAACGCACTGGGACAGCCGGCGGTGCATTTGTGACAATGATAACACAATTGCACCGTCTGTTCGCTAAGGCTGTTCACCTGATTCATAAAAGTTTTTTCCACGACCAATCCTCCCAAAATTAACTCACGATTACGTCCGCCATCGCCAGAATCTGCCTGGGGGTCCAGTTATGAATCTGGCTAGCCTTATTGGGGCAAGCGACCACACACGCCCCGCAATTTTGACAGAGCGCGGCGTTGACGGTCGCCACGCGCCACACAGGATGAATCGAACGGGCGTCGTAAGGGCAAGCGTCCACACACGCCCCACAAGCCGAGCACCACTGTTCAATGACACAGGCCACCAGCGGATCCTGCGTCATCTCATCCTGGGAAAAGAGTTGCAAGACCTTGGCGGCCGCGCCAGAGGCCTGTGAAACCGTCTCCGGAATGTCCTTCGGCCCCTGTCCCGCTCCCGCCAGAAAGACGCCAGCCGTCAAACTTTCGACCGGTCGCAATTTGGGGTGCGCCTCGTTGAAGAACCCGTTCTGGTCGATCCCGACCCGCAGTAACTGGGCCGTCTCCGCCGATTTCCGCGCCGGCGTCATCGGCGTCGCCAACACGACCAGGTCGGCGGACACTTCCACCGGCGCGCCGCTCAACGTATCAGCGCCCCAGACTTTCACCCGATTTCCTTCCTGGAAGATCTTGCTCACTTTACCCCGGAGATACAAAATATCGTGATCTTCCATCGCCCGCTGGACATACTCGTCGTAGCCCTTGCCAGCGGAGCGAATGTCGATGTAAAAGACGTAGGCCTGCCCGTTCGGTATTTTTTCCTTGAACATCATCGCCTGTTTAGCGACGACCATACAACAGACCTTGGAGCAATAGGGGACGCCGCGCTCCGGTTCCCGCGAACCGGCGCACTGGACGAAGACCACCTCGCGGGGTATGCGCCCATCAGAAGGCCGGCGAATTTCAGCGTCATCCTTTAGCATGCCCTCGAACGTGAGGCAGTCGATGACGTCCGGCGCGATCCCGCCGCCGTACTCCGGCAACCGTTCCAGGGGATAGGGATCCCAACCGGTGGCGATGACGATGGCCCCGACCTCCACGACCGTGGGCAACCACGAGGGATTGCCCCTACCCTGCACGCCTGTGGGCAACCACGAGGGGTTGCCCCTACCCTCTACGTCCGCGGGCAACCACGAGGGGTTGCCCCTACCCTGCAATTGTTCGATCTGAACTTCGAAATTGCCCACGTACCCATCTACTTGCTTCAACCGCGCGTTCGTCAGCGTCTCAATATGCGGATGATCCTGCACCTGCCTGACCTTGCGCGCAAGCAGGCCCGGCGCAGCGGAGAAGTTCAGATACGTACCGCTCAAGTCGGCCATCTTGCCGCCCAAATGATCCTCTCGCTCCACCAGGACGACGGGGAAACCGGCGTTGGCGATATCCAGCGCGGCTTGCATCCCGGCGATCCCACCGCCGATGATCAACGCGCGCTTGGTCAGCGGCAAACGGAAGGGTTCCAGGGCCTCGTTCATCGTCACCTGCTCCACCATCGTCTGGAGGATGTCGAGCGCCTTCTCTGTCGCCCGGCCTGGTTCGTGCTCGTGCACCCATGAACATTGCTCACGGATGTTGGCCATTTCGCAACGATACGGGTTGACGCCGGCGGTCGCCGACGCCCGGCGGAAGGTCTTCTCGTGCATCGCGGGGGAACAGGCCGCCACCACGACGCCATCCAATTCGTGCTCCTCAATCGCCTCGCGGATCAATTGCTGTCCCGGGTCCGAACACATGTACCGGTAATCCGTGGCAAAGACAACGGCCGGGTGCTGGCTTATTTCCTCAGCCACCCGTTTCACGTCCACAGTGCTGGCGATGTTGATCCCACAATGGCACACAAAAACGCCAATCCGACTCATGCCGCCTCCAATGCACCGACTGCCACATCTGCTTCTTCCGTCTCTAATGCGGCGCGAGCGCGCGCTTCCGCCTTAGCCGCATGGAATTGGGAGAGCACTTTGGCGGCCGCGCCGCTGGCCTGGGCCACCGTCTCCGGGATGTCCTGCGGCCCCAACCCCACCCCGGCGAGGAAAATACTCGGGACGCCGCTCTCCACCGGCGTCATTTCCGCGTCCTGTGCAGTGTAAAAACCGAACTTGTCCACTTCGATGCCCAGGATCTCGGCCAAGCGCCTTGCGCCGGGCGAGGGAATAATCGCCGAGGCCACGACCACCAGGTCGGCCGCGATCTCCACCTTGCGCCCGGTGAGCGTATCCACGCCCCACACCATCACTTTTGAATGACCGTCGGGCGTTTCGTCAGCGCTCTGCGGAAGAATTTTCGACACGCGCCCTCGAATGTAGACGGTGTCGTCCTCCTCCATCGCCCGGGCCACGAACTCCTCGTAACCCTTGCCGCCGGCGCGAATGTCGATGTAGAAGACGTAGACTTGTCCATCCGGCACCCGGTGCTTGTAGAGAATGGCGTGCTTGGCGGTGTACATACAGCAAATCTTGGAACAATAGGAGACGCCGTGCTCCGGGTTGCGCGAACCGGCGCACTGGATGAAGACGATCTCCTTAGGGACCCGTCGGTCGGAGGGGCGGATGACCTCGCCACCGGTGGGACCAGAGGCGGAGAGCAGACGCTCGAACTCCAACCCGTCCATCACGTCGGGATGCGACATATACTTGTAAGCCATCACCGCCTCGTCCTGGTAAAGGCTATATCCCGTGGCGATGATGATCGCGTCCACATCCACCTCGACCGTTTCAGGGGCCATATCGTAGTCGATGGCGTCCCGTTCGCACGCCTGGGCGCACTCGCCACAGGCCAGCGGGAACAAACCCAGACAGGCCTCGGGGTCCAGGCAATAGACCGCCGGGACCGCCTGCGGATGGGGGATGTAGATCGCCCGCCGGGCCGCCAATCCCCGGTCGAACTCGTTAGGCGCCACGACGCGGCAGACCTTGGCGCAATCCCCACAGGCGGTGCACTTATCCTCAATCACGTAGCGCGGGTGGCGCAAAATACGCACGCGGAAATTCTCCCCGGCGCCATCCAAACGCTCAATCCCCACCACCTCGCTCAGGGTGAGCAGTTCGATGTTGGGATGCTGCCCCACCTCGACGGTGCGGGGCGTCAGAATACATTGGGAGCAATCCAGCGTGGGGAAGGTCTCCGAAAGCTGAGCCATGTGCCCGCCGATAGCCGGCTCCTTCTCGACCAGGATGGCCTCGTAACCGCTGTTGGCGATATCCAGGGCCGCTTGCATCCCGCCGATGCCGGCGCCGATCACCAACGCCCGGTAATTCTTCCGTGGCGCGGCGGCGTCGTCGTCATCAACAACGACATCTGGTGAATGCTTGCTATCCGCCCGCGCTTGGTTCGTCACCGGCGTCATCTACTCCACCACCTTCTGACGGATACCGGCGCACAAAGCCTGGGGGTCGACGTAGTGCTGTTGCTCGTCCATCCCCCAATCCGCCTCCGGGAGACCCAGCGCCATCGCTATCAACTGGGTGAAGTAGAGGATCGGTATCTCGTTGCCCGTCGCGCCGGCCTCGCCGCCCCGTTGCGCGTAATCCAAATTGAACTGGCAAAGCGGGCAAGCGGTGATAATCGCCTGCGCCCCATGCGCCCGCGCTGAGGCCACGATCGTCTTCGACAAATTCTCGGTCACCTGCGGCTCCTTGATCGCCAGATAGGATCCGCAACACTCGATATTGTACGGAAAATCGACCGGTTCAGCGCCCAGTATCCGCAACAGGTCGTGCATAATGGACGGATCTTCGGGATCGTCCAGCCCAATCTCGTCGTAGGGCCTGAGCAACAAGCAACCATAATAAGGCGCCACCCGCATCCCGGCGACCGGGTTATCTACATCCAACTCCTCAATCCGTTTGACCAGCGTTTCCCACGGGCGTCGCTGGGTCTTAGAGCCCACATCTGCTCCATCCCGCAAGATCTCCAACAGGTGCATCACGTGGACGCCGCCATTTTCCCCGCCATATTCCTGTTCCGTGAACCAATTAATCCGCTCTAACATCTCGGGATCGCGGTCCAATAACGCCTGGGAACGCCGGAGCACGTTGAAACAGATCGCACACATCGTCGCCAATGGCTTCTTATCCGCTTCCTCGCGCTTGGCCGCTTGCTGGGCCTGGTAGAGCACGCGCGTCGGGGCGATGAGGGCCATCGAATCATCCAACATCAGGGGAAAAGTCGCGCCGCAACATTGCCACTCCGGCAATTCCTCCAGATCCAACCCCAAAGCCGCCGCCACCGCCCGCCCAGAGCGGTCGTAGTTCTTGGCCTTGGTCGAAAGTGTGCAACCCGGATAGTAAGGAATGCCCATTATTCTACCTCATATACTTTCTGAACCCGCCAATGATGGCCAATTGCGGCAATTCTTTCACCAACTCCAGGGGTAAATCTGTCAAATCTAACTCGGCTATGCCTTTGCGCAACGCGATCTGGCGCAGCGCCTCCATCAAGCGTGGCACATCCACGCCCTTTGGACAACGAGCCGCACAGGTGAGGCACGACGCGCAGATCCAAATGGTATTGCTTTCCAGCACGTCCTCCATCCCCAATTGGGACATCCGAATCGCCTGGCTGGGCAATATGTCCATCTCCGCCACAATTGGGCAGCCGGCGCTGCACTTGCCACATTGATTACACGCCAATAAGTCCTGACCGCTGATTTCCTCGACCTGGCGCACAAAGTGGCCGCGCACCGTGTCAATCGAGATTTGAGTTCGCATATTTCCTCCACGCAAGAGGGGTTCCGGGAGCGCCGGGCGCTCCCGGAACCTAACCCGCTAATCGATCAATCCCGCAGCCCGCTTGGCTCCCGAAAGCGTATTCCACATCAACATCGCGATAGTCATCGGCCCCACGCCGCCCGGCGCTGGCGTCAGGTAACCGGCGACTTCCTTCACATCGTCAAAGTCCACGTCGCCCACCAGGGCATATTTGCGATACAGGTCGACCGTCTCGCAATCATCAATCGTTTCCGGCGCCTCGCCCTTCAGGTAGGCCTTGTCGTGGGTCTCGCAATAGACGCCCATCTTGCGCCGGCCGCCCTTCTCCGATTCGTCCTTCCGGTGGGCGATGAAGGTCTCGCCCGTCTCCGCGCAGGTCCACTCCCGGTCGGCGGGGTGATCGCGCCACACCCGGTTAATGCCCACGTCGATCACGGCCGCGCCCGGCTTGACCCAATCCGCCTTGACCATCTCCGGTCGGCCCACCGCCGCGATCAAGATATCAGCTTGCTTGCACGCGCCGGGCAGGTCCTTGGTCCGCGAGTGAGTGATGGTGATGGTCGCGTTGCGGTGGAGCAACAGCATCGAAACCGGCAACCCCACGATATTGCTCCGCCCCAGGATCACGGCGTCCTTTCCCTCAATCTCCACGCCGGAACGGACCAGTAGCTCAATACAGCCGGCCGGCGTGCAGGGCACGAACATCGGTTCGCGGCCCTTCATCGCCAGCCGCCCGATGTTGACCGGATGGAAACCGTCCACGTCCTTTTCCAGACTGACGGCCCGCAACACGCGCTCCTCGTCTATATGCTTGGGCAAGGGCAATTGGACCAAGATGCCGTGGATGCTGTCGTCGGCGTTCAGTCGCTCGACCAATGCCTCAACCTCTTCCTGCGTCGCGTCGGCCGGCAGGTTTTCGCCCACCGAATGGAAGCCGCATTGGGTGCACGTCCGCTGTTTCGAGCGCACGTAAGCCTGGGACGCCGGATTCTCGCCCACCAGCACCGTCGCCAGCCCCGGCGTGATCCCGTGCTTCTCCTTCAATTCCGCGACCTCAGCCTCAATCTCCTCGTAAATCTGAGCCGCAATAGCCTTTCCGTCAATCAATTTCGCTGTCATATTGCCTCCTTTTGTGTGGGTATATCGGTATATTGGTCAGGTGTCACCCAAGCAATATACCATTTTATACGCGTAGGTACGAATCGGTGTAGATCACCTTGTTCAACAACACTTGCACCGTCTTCCAAATGTCCGCCTGCATAGGATCGGACATATCCACATCTTCCGGTTGCAATTCCTCCATCGCTTCCACCCGGTCGTGCAGTTTGAGCAGCAGTTGATTGAGCGTCGTGCTGTCGTCCCGCTCCTCCACGATGCGAATCCACTCCATCAACTCCTCGTCCAGCGGGTCGGCGATGACCATGTCGATGCCGGCGCCCATCAGCATAACCATGTACGTCTGGTTGAGCAGGGACCGCATCTCGTGGGGCACCGCGTTCGACACGTTGGACAGGCCGCCGTTAGTCAATGGTGGGGGGTCCCAGGCGAATTTGAGCGTGCGCACCGCCTCGATGCATTCCGGGCAATACTCCTGGCATCCCGAGACGGTCAGCACCAGCGGGTCGATGATCAAATCGTTGATGGGGAAGTCGATCTCCAGCATGTGTGGGATCAGCGTTTCCAGGGCGATGCTCACCCGCTCGTCGGCGCCGACCGGGATCATCCCCTCGGCCATCGTCAGCGCGACCAGACGGGTGTTGAACTTCTTGGCCACGGCCGGCACCGTCGCCAGGCGCTCTTCCCGGGCGTCGGTCGAGTTGATGATCGGCTGCGCCTTGCTCACCGTCTCGCAGGCCGCCTCGATGGCCTTCAGGTTGGTGGTATCGAAAACCAGCGGCACGTCCACCACTTCCTCGACCGTCTCGACCAGCCAGGGCAGAATCTCGTGCCCGTGCTTCTTCTGCGGGCCAACGTTCAAATCGACCGCATCGGCGCCGGCGTCCACCATCTTCACCGCCAAATCCTGGAAGAATTTTTCGTCCCGTTCAGCGACCGCCTTCTTAACCTTCGGCGCGACGATGTGTATATTTTCCCCAATGATGTACATGTCAATCCTCCTTATAAGTTATGCAGATCGCTCCCAATGGATTACGTCGTATCTTTTCAATGACTTGGAGGGAAACTTGTTCGCAGTGCGCAACGGCGCTGAAGCGCCTACTACAAACGGTAAAGGCGCTGAAGCGCTCGAACGACTCCCCCGGTTTATTGAAAAGACACATTACGACAAAACCTTCCGCGCAATCTCCGAAACCGAGCGATACACAGGTGTATCCGCCGGTAATTCTATCAAAGGTCGCCCGGTGAACTCGTACTCGGCCATCGCCGGGTCGTCGGGCACCGTGCCGATCAGGTTTAGCCCGCTCTCTTCGACGGCTCGTTCCAGCGGTGCGGGCAGGCCGTCTCGCAGCCGATTGACGACCAGGTACGTCTCGCCCACGCCGATTTCCAGTCCCGGCACCATCTCCGCCATACGCCGGGCAGTGATCAGGCCCCGCTGTGTGGGATCGGTCACCAGGAGCAGGAGGTCCACGTCGCGCGTGGTCCGCCGGCTGAGGTGCTCCATACCCGCTTCGTTGTCGATGACCACGTAATCGTACTGTTTCCCGATCCGGTCCACGATCACGCGCAGCATCTGGTTGGCCGCACAGTAACAACCCTGTCCCTCCGGGCGGCCCATCACCAGCAGGTCCACCCGGTCACCTTCCTCAATCGCCATCTGCACCTGGTAGTCCAGGTACTCCTGCTTGCTCATCCCGCCGGGCATCGAACCGGCCAACGCGCCGCTGGTCTTCACCATGCCCAACATCTCCTCGCGGATCGCGCCCACCGTTTCCAAATCCCGGTCGCCGGCCATCCCCAGCACCATGTGAAGATTGGTGGCCGGGTCGGCATCGATGGCCAGGATCGCCCCGTCCGTCTCCTCAATCAAATAACGCACGATCATCGCGGCGATGGTCGTTTTACCGGTGCCGCCCTTGCCAGCCAACGCTATTGTCTTTCGAGCGCTCATTTATAGACCCTCTCCATAGACTTGCCCCGGTCTCAGATAATCGGGGAA
>DAOTUC010000327.1:0-5503 GCA_034437315.1 Anaerolineae bacterium | reverse complement strand
ATGGAACGTATCGACCCGACCGCCCCCGACGCCGACGACAACTGGTGCACGAACGATCCAGATATTGCCCGCAACGGCCTGGACGCCGACGGAAATCCCATCAACGGCACGCCCAAGGCGCAGAACTCCTGCCACCAGCCGCCCGCCGACCCCCTGGCCGATCTCGCCGTCGCCAAATGGGGGCCGCAGCAGGTCGCGCCGGGTGCGCGCATCACCTATCACGTCGCCATCAGCAACACCGGCGCCGTCACCGCGACCGGCGTGCGGGTGACCGATACGCTGCCCTCGGTCGTGGACTTCGCGGCGCAGGATAGCGCTTTCACGTTCGGCCACACCGGGCAAACGCTCGTCTGGACCGTGGGCGATCTGCCCGCCGGCGCGCGCTACGCCATCACCGTCGCCGGACAGGTGAGCGAGACCGCCTGGGGCCCGTTCACCAACCACGTCACCGCGACCACGACCGCCAGCGAGACGACGACGGCCAACAACCACGCGACGTGGGACACGACAGCCCTCTTTCCTGACCAGGCCGACCTGGTCGTTGCCAAGACCGGCCCGGTGGTGACGACGTCTGGTCGTCCCATCGTCTACCACGTCGCGTTGAGCAACACCGGCGCCGTCACGGCGACCGAGGTGTGGCTCACCGACGCGCTCCCTCCAGGCGTCATCCCTGTCGCCAGCGATCCATCCGCGTCTCTAACGTCTGGCCCCATCCTTGCCTGGTGCCTGGGCGACGTCACCGCCGGGGGACAGCGCCGGGTCGTCATCACCGGCGAGATCGCGGGCTCGGCGCTATTGACCCTCACCAACCGGGTGACGGCGACCACCACAACCGACGAAACGCAGCTCGACGACAACCACGCCGTCTGGACGACGGCGCTGGACACGCAACGCCGGGTCTACCTGCCCCTGGTGATGCGCGATTACATCCCGCCGCGCTATGTGGTGATCATCGAGGCGTTGCTCTACGACGGCTGGCAGACCAACGACGCCGATGAGGCGGTCTTGCTGCTCAATGGGGGTGACCGGAAAGCGTCGCTCACCGGCTGGGAATTGTGCAAGATCAGGGATAGTGATTGGATCTGCGCCGCTTTGCCCGACGTCACGATCGCCCCTCGCCAGCGGCTCTGGCTGGCCCGCAGCGGGATTGATTTCGCGGCCTCCTTCGGTTTCGACCCGGATCACACCCTCTCCGGTTGGCCGATCTTCGCCAACGCCGGCGACGAGGCGGTCTTGCGCGACGAAATGGGCCGCGTCAGGGACGCCCTGGTCTACAAGGCCGGGTACACCGGCGTCGACGGTTGGGGTGGGGCGGCGTTGCAGCCTTACAAGAACTTCGCCGAGGAAGGCCAGATCCTGTACCGCGCCCTGGATGAGGCGGATGGGTATCCCCTCGCTGACACCGATACCGCCGCCGATTGGGCCCCATACACCGGCGACCCCTGGCAGGGACGGCGTGTCCGCTATCCGGGTTGGGACCTGGACCCGTTCTTCCACCCGGCTGTGAGCGCCTCCGCCCCGGTGACGGTCGGCATCGCGCCGGACAACGCCTACCAATTGGTGCGCGACACGATCCGCTCGGCCGAGGAGCGCATCGACCTGGCGTTATATTCGTTGAAGCACTACGATCTGGTCCTGGAGCTGGCGCAACAAGCGCAGCGGGGGATCAGCGTCACCGTGCTGCTGGAGGGTGGCCCGGTCGGCGGGGTGGACGAGCAGACACTGTGGGCCTGCGAGCAACTGGACGCCGCCGGGCCCGGTCAGTGTTACTTCATGGTCAACACCAGTGAGCACCAGGTCTACGACCGTTACACCTACGTGCACGCCAAACTCATCATCGTGGATCGGAAGCGCATCCTGGTGGGATCGCAAAACCTGACGCCCCTTGGTCTGCCCGGCGACGACAAGGGGAACGGTACCGGCGGCTCGCGCGGCGTCGTGCTGGCGACCGATGCCCCGGAGATGGTCGCCCGGGCGGTCGAGGTCTTCGAGGCGGATTGCGACCCGGAAAATCACGCCGACGTCAGCCCGTGGGGGCCGGATAACCTGCTGGGATACGCCGCCCCGCCGCCCGGTTTCACGCCCGACACCGGCGGGGATTGGACGACCTACACGGTCCAATTTTCTCAGACGCTGGCGGCGACGGGCGATTGGTTCGAGATGGTCACCGCGCCGGAATCCGCCCTGCGCGCCAGCGACGGGCTGCTGGGGCTGATCGCGCGGGCGGGGGCCGGGGATGGCGTGTACGTGGAGCAGCTTTACGAGCACGCCAGTTGGGGAGAAGATCCCGTCAGCGCGCCGAACCTGCGGCTGGCGGCCTACGTCGCCGCCGCCCGGCGCGGGGCGCGGGTGCGCATCCTGCTCAACGGCGGCGACTTCGGCATCGACTATTTCTCGTTCGCCAAAAACGTCGAGGCCGCCGCTTACGTCAACCAGGTCGCCCAAGCCGAGGGATTGGATATGCGCGCCCACCTGGGCGACCCCACCCAGTATGGCATCCACAACAAGATGGTGCTGGTTGATCTCGGTGTGGAGGGCCGTTACGCCCACGTGGGCAGCATCAACGGCAGCGAGACCTCCAACAAGGTCAACCGGGAGATCGCCATCCAGGTGCGTTCGGACGCGGTCTTCGATTACCTGTACGGGATGTTCGATCACGACTGGCGCCATCAGCCGCCGGAGAGCCACGTGCTCATCAGCGAGGTGTTGTACGATCCGGCCGGCCTGGACGCCGGCCGCGAGTGGGTCGAGATCTACAATCCCACCAACGAACACGTGGACCTATCCGGCTGGTATCTGGGCGACGTGGGTCCGGGCGGCGAGTACGGCAGCGGCCTGTATCGCTTCCCGCCCGGGTCTATGCTGTTGGCGGAGCAGGTGATCGTCGTCGCCCAGCAGGCGGCCGACGTTCATTTCACCCCCGATTACGAGTTCCTGATCGACCCGCACCGCGACGACCCCTCGACGCCCAACATGATAGCGGCCGGTTCGTGGGATGGTTTCGGTTTTGCCCTGGGCAACGCGGGTGACGAGGTATTGCTGTTGGACGCCAACGCTGCTGCGGTCGATGTGATGGTGTACGGCGCGGGCCACTATCCGGGTGTGATCGTCCATCCCGGCGTCGAAGATCAGGACCATTCGCTGGAACGCCGCCCGCCCCGGCAGGACACCGACGATTGCAGCCTGGACTTCTTCGATCGCTACCCGCCGACGCCTGGCGCGCTGCCGTGAGGGGGCGATTGACTAGTCAATTTGTTCCCGTTCCCGAAGGGTAACACTTCAGTCTTGTGAGCAGGCTCCGAGCCACCGTCCCGGGGGCGAGCCGTGAACGGCTTTAAGGCGCTATTTTGTTGCATAAGCCGCCCTCGAGACGAGGGCTGAGAGCAATTGCTCACTAGACTAAACTGATACCCCGAAGGAAATCAAGATCCAAACAGAGGAGGAAAAAATATGTCACATACCATTCACCACATCGCCATCGCCGTGCACGACCTGGACGAGGCGCTGACTTTCTACCGGGACGTGCTGGGACTGACAGTCAGCGATCGGCGCGAGGTCCCGGAGGAAGGCGTGGAAATCGCTTTCCTGCCCACCGGCGCGGGAGAGATCGAGCTATTGCGCCCATTGGACGAGGGGAGCGGCGTCGCCCGCTTCCTGGAAAAGCGCGGCGAGGGCCTACACCACATCTGCTTGTCCGTGGACGACATCGAAACGGCGATGGCGCGTATGCGAGAGGCCGGCGCGCGGCCGTTGAGCAAAGAACCTCGCGTCAACGCCGAAGGCGTGCGTTACGTCTTCGTGCACCCCAAATCGACCCACGGCGTGCTGCTGGAACTTTACGAAATGAGCGAATGAGCAAATGAGTCAGCGAATGGGGAATGCTATCAAGATGGAGCAGGCGGACGTAGTGTGTCCGCAGCGTCCCGCTGGCACAGGAAATGGTGGACGATCAACAAGGGAGGCACTTATGGAACTGACACACGTAGACGAGGAGGGCCGAGTCTGTATGGTGGACGTAGGCGCCAAGAACGAGACGGAGCGGGTCGCCGTGGCCCGGGGCGCAGTCGCGATGCAGCCGGAGACCCTGCGCCTCATCGCCGGGGGAGACGCGCCTAAAGGGGACGTGTTGGCCGCCGCCCAGGTCGCGGGCGTCATGGCCGCCAAGCGCACGCCCGACCTGATTCCCCTCTGTCACCCGCTGCTGCTGACCCAGGTGGACGTGGCCTTCCGCATCGACCAGGCCGCCTCCCAGATCGAGATCACGGCGACGGTCCGCTGCCGGGGTAAAACCGGCGTGGAGATGGAAGCCCTCACCGCCGTCAGCGTCGCCGCCCTGACCATCTACGATATGGCGAAGGCGGTGGAGAAGGGTATGCGCATCGGCGACATCCATCTGGTGCGCAAGACCGGCGGTAAGAGCGGCGATTGGCAATTGGAGGAAAGGAAGTAAAAAACTGAGATGAACGTACAGGTCAAATTCTTTGCCGCGCCTCGCGAGGCGCTGGACGAGTCGGAAATCGAGATCGCCATACCGGAGGGCGCGACGGTGACGGAACTGATCGACCTGCTGGTCGAACGGTACCCCGTGCTGCGCGTCCACACACGCTTTCTCAACGTCGCCGTCAACCGGGCTTACGTCAGCGTACAGACCGAATTGCACGACGGCGACGAGGTCGCCCTGCTGCCGCCGGTCGGGGGAGGATAACCGATGAAACGATTTGAGATCACGTCAGAGGAAATTTCCGTCGACGGCGTCGTCGCGCGCCTGGCCGATCCGGCCATCGGCGCCGTGGCGACCTTCGTCGGCGTCGTGCGCGGCGAGACGGACGGCCGCGCGGTCGAACGTTTGGAATACGAGGCCTACGCCGATATGGCGGAGCAGACCCTGCGCCAGATCGGCGACGAAATCCAGGAACAATGGCCGACGATACACGCCGTCGCCATCGTCCACCGCACCGGTCAATTGGAAGTCGGGGAAATCGCCGTCGTCATCGCTCTCTCCGCCGGTCACCGGCCCGAAGTCTTCGACGCCCTGCGCTACGCCATCGACCGCCTGAAAGAGATCGCTCCCATCTGGAAGAAAGAGGTGTGGGCCGACGGCGCAGCATGGTTGAGCGAACGTGAGCCGACCTTGCGCAACATTTGACGTCCAACACATGAATTGGTAGGGCTACGGTCATCGTTTCGGCCACTCGCTTTACACGAATCTCTGACCCGTTTACTGTGTCTGAATTGCCGCCAAGGTAGAACTGTGATAGAATGAAGAGACTATTAAAAAATTCACTCAGATGCCCGTCCTCGGGCCGATTAACGCCCGGGACGTATCTTCTCAATAATTCGGGGAATAGTTTGTAGTAACCGCTTCAGCGGTCATTTTGGGTTCTCTGGGATTTCGCATGGCGAGACCCTAAAGGTTTTGCTCAAGGCCGCGCAAACAACGTTTTTGCCTTAAACAATGACCTTTTTCCATCAAAACCAGCGCAAAAACCTTTAGGGTCTATGA
>DAOTUC010000326.1:0-14291 GCA_034437315.1 Anaerolineae bacterium | reverse complement strand
CTTCCACGTATCCCACGTCGCTGGCCGACGCCATATTGTAAGTGTTTTGGAAGCGAAGGGCAGGCTGTGCATAATCCGATAAATCCAGGCCCACCGATCTCAATGATCCGTTCTGACTGCCAGAGGCGTTGGCTTCCCATACTTTCGACGGCGCAGGCCACTGCTTGTCATTGAGGCTCCAGGGGGAAGACCATGTCCAGTCAGCAGCGCCGCTCTCCATATCGTCCTGGAAGATGAGGGCGGCTTCGGTCGCTGGCGCGAAGTCGTCGGCGTCGTAATCCAGCGCCATACCGGTCAGTTGTACGTCGTCCAGCATATCGTATCCGTTCTCGTCGCCGTCCAGGACCCTGAGCGCGACGACGGTATAATCGCCGCTCACAGGGCCGTGTCCGTTGATGGCCCGGCCGTCGAAGGCCATGGAGAGCGTTCGGTGGTCGCCGACTGTCAGGCTGGTCGGCTCGCCGAGGGCGTAAACGACCAGGTCGCCGTCGGCGTCCTGTAGCCAGCCCTCAACGCGGTAATCGCCGGCCTGGCTGACCTCTACGTCGACGTCGATGCGTAATTGGTCGTACAAACCATCGCTATCCAGGTCCACGGGGGTGTCGTTGAATATGTGGGTAGGGGTGATGTGTTCGCCCATAGGAACAACTCGACCCGGTGACGGATAGAGGCCCAACGCGACTGCCCCCCGATTGATCGGTTGATCCAAGCCAGCAATCGTATAAACATCCCGTTGACGAGCGTCAAGCATTGCGCCCTGGGCATCGAACAGAAACAGGTGCTCTAGTTTGTAGGGTGGCCTGGTCTTATCCAGTCCGAAAGCGAGCGTTGCCGTCGAGTCGGAGCCGGACCAGGTCGCATGGCCCACGAAATCGCCCCGACTATCGTAGAGATCGCCCTCAACACGGTACTCGCTCGGCTGTGACATGTCAAGGGCGACGTCAATGGCAATGGTTTCGTGGCGACCGTCGCCATCCTCGTCAACGCCCCGGTAATCGTAGTCGCCTGCGAAAGAAGCGGCGGTCGTCTCAAATTGATCTGCCGTGTAAGAGGATGTGGTGTAATCTGGTTGCTGCCGGTCTAACACTGCATCCCACGGCCCAAGTCGTGAATCAAAATCTTCAAAATCAGTGATCCATAAATCATCTACCTGGTATGGTCCGTCAACCTCTGTGTCGCCAATCGCCAGCCCATCAAACGAAAGCTGCACAGTTTGAGTGCCAGCGGGCAAATAGACCCGCGTGCTATCGGCATAGATCCCGCCATAGGCGGTCACGCCATCCTGCAAGACTAATGAGCCCCCAAGTGTGTAAACACCTGGGTTGGAGATGATTACTTCTAAATCCAACGTCAGTTCATTGAAGCGACCGTCCCCATCTAAATCAACGCCATAGTCATCCAAGATTGCGCTCAATTGGACGGATTCGGATTGCGAGGCTACATTACTTGCAACAAAGGGTAAATAGACGCGGTTGTCTATTGAAACCTGGGCTTCGGTAATAAACTGATTGCCGAGGCTTACAGTCATCGCCCCCTCTTCTGGATAAGGACAATCTCCTGAAAAACCAGAGGGGCATCTATCAGGCACCGGTTCGATGGGCCAGTTTTCGTTAAAAGGCCCATCAGGATAATTAGGGTGCTGTGATAGATCGTAGGCATCAGGCCATCCCTCCGGTAACCAGCTATGCCCTTTCCAGACAATCGCGCTCAACGTATCTATGTAGGGATGTTTATGCATGCTTAGTGGTGAGATACTTCTCCAATGGTATTCATGTTGTCCCCAAGTCACGTTGCTCCAGAGGTAACCTGTGTGAACCATTTCCCAATCCCAATTGGCGTTAGCCGTTACGAGAATATGGCTGTTATTCTCTTTATACGATCCATAGTTATCCCACTGATGGATGGGTTTGCGTGGAGTATAACCGCGGTCAAAAGGATAGTGTTTATATTTTTCAGCAGTTTCTGGGCCGACATAGCTGCGCGCTGCATACCATTGGTCATTGAACCAGGCCCGGGCAGAGGAGTCATATGCCCCCCAATCCCAGTCTGTGATGAAAACTTCTGCAGGAATACCGGCTGAGCGTAGGAAGGAGGTAAGAACACCAGCTTGAGAATGGCATGCGGTCCCTGTCTGAGTCCATCCTTCATCATCGTACCATCTATGCAGAACATAGGCAATCTGGTACGACAGCGGCTGGCTATCTGGGATATGACCACCAAAGTTGCTGTAATCGACCCTTGCTTCCTCGTCCGCTCCATGGGAAAGTGCATCTGTCACTGCGTACTGGCTAGTTTTCCCGTGAATGCGCCACATCACCTTGTCAAGGAATATCCATTTCCGGTAATGTTCGGTGAAAAATGCTTGTGAATATCCGCTGGTTCTATGGTAGAAGTTATTTTTATTGTAGCATGGCAAATCATTACCAGCGTCACAGCGATGCGAATATTTATATGGAGGAGCTACGTACCAAATTACAGCGGTCTCATCCCGTACATCGGCAGGATTGTCGTTATAGAGAAAGGTCTCTATTCCTTCTTGCGATAGGGATTGATCCCATGGGAGAGAGGGATCTGTCGTGGCATTCGGTATCTCAAAGATGACATAGATTGGCAGTTCCTGTTGCGCACCACCGGAAAAGGACATCGTGGCTGTGAATATACCCACTCGCCCATTGACCGGCACATTGACGGGCCAACCACCCTCGTAGAGATCGTAATCCCCACTGATCGTGGGTATTAGCGTAGTATAGCCATTGCCATCGATGGTTAGTGTAGCCGTGCTGGGTCCGCTGATGTGAAACGTTGTTCCACGACGTACAACGATCGCCTCAGTCATCAAATATCTATCGCCAGCTTGCTTCATAGATAGGTAAGCTGAATCTGAGGTATGAAAGTATTGCTTGGTCATAAAATCGTCTCGATATCTGATATAGATCCCAGGATCCGTACTATCGAGCGGATTGGTACCAAAGAGCATTTCTTCCCCATCGGTCAGACCATCGTTGTCGCTGTCTGCGTCGAAGGGGTCGGTAAAAAAAGGCCCTCCAGCCTCATTATACCATCCTGCGTTCTCCACGTCGTTCGACAATCTATCGCCGTCAATGTCCGACGATAAATCCTGCCACTCCTGGGCATGGACCAGCGACACGGGGCCGAACAGGAACGAGGCCACCCAAAGCGTGATTATGCACAAATAAAAGAATTTCTGTTTCATCATCTTTTCCTTCCTCACTGTTGATATTTTTTAACCAGGCAACTCTCGTCCAATCGGCCCCGAGCTGCTCCAAGGCTCACGTTAAAATTATACCTCAGGGCTGTCAACAATCGGTATGCAAGAGGTAAAAAAACCTTAAAGGAGCGCGGAACAGCATTATTGATTCGACAGGAGTGAGCAGGAAAAGTAATGCGAGAGGCTATACTTTGCTGGCAGGCACGGAATCCAGCACAGAGGTAACTATGTATTGAGCGTCGTCTTCCCGCAAGTAGGAACAGCACGGCAAGTTGGTCATCTCTCTGGTCGCTTGAGCGGCATTGGGGAACTTGCTGCACATATGGGTAGAGCCTGTTTCAGTGCTTATATCTATGCTGCAATCGACCAGATCAATGTCCGCAAAGACGGGCCGATTACCGGAGGCCATCACAGCATGCGCTATGACAAGACAGGTATAGGCCAGCAAGATGACCTCGGCCTGGACGATATCTAGCGCCTTGAACGCAGCTATAACTCCGGCGCTGCCATACGAAAAGTAAGGCCGGTTGTACTTGGCCAGTGCTCGCGCTGCCAGGGCCGACTCAAAATCGCATCGGGGCGCAGTGCCGCTAAAACCTACAAATGATCGTAATAGGGACTTAGAAAGGAATCATACGCGATGATCATAAAGCTGATTCACGTAATCGCTCATAGCCAGGTAGCTATCCTCATCGATCTTGCGGCCCGTTGAATAAGGGAATGTATCAGGGAAGGATCTGATCACACGGGTCGGAGCGTTATGAGCGTTCATAAATTTGACGATCCGATCCATCTCTCGATGCGGAGCTTGGCACAGATCTTTATAATCAACCGTGAGGAATCGATCCTCGCCTAGCGCCTCGCGGGCCGCGATGATGCTCTGCTCGACATAGTAAACCTGCTCGCACACCTGTTCAATCAGACCCTTGTTTTTAATCGTCTCATATTCTTTGGGCCGGACCGACACCCAGAATTTCTTCGGATCTCTCTCTTGATCCTGAAAGGGAAAATCACGAGTCCGCGCGACAAAGATCGACTGCGCTATATCCAGGGGATTTCTGGTACATCGAATAAAGATGGCTTGAGGAAAGATTTCGGATAGGGCCTCAATCCGAACGCTATTCATAATGCGCTTATTCACAAAAGGGAGGTCGAACGCCCGCTCAATGCCGGCAACCACGCGATAGACGTTCCGTTGAACCTCGGGGGACAAATATCCGGGCGGAATGGCATGAACGTGCTGCGGGAACCACTGATGCCAAAACAGACGGCCTTCATGCGCCCCGCCCCATCCCTTGGTCGCCCCATAGTAACTTTTGAAGGTTGTGTTGTGGTTCCGGTTCAAGCCAAGCAACTTAGAAAGATAGGCGCCGAAGATTGGGGTCATCTTCGCACCTCGGATGTGGCAGCGCATAGCCAAATTCGTGAAGTACGAGGTAGCCAGACACCCCGTCATCAATTGATACAACAACGTCGTCCCCGCGCGCGGCGGCGCTACGATGAAGACCGGACTATAGCGCAGTTGCACATTCGCCCACAGTTTACCCTCCAGCAAACTTAACGCTTCAAGCGTCAAGCCGGCTGGAGGGCGAAGAAACTTCTTGAGCCACTGTCGCTCTACCGATAGAGTCCACTCTGTTGGATTCACTGTCTCTCCGAGTATTTGGAGTTGCCTGGATCACCGACTTTAGACAAAATCAGGCTCGACCTCCGAGATGATATAGCGATGTTTGCCGGCCGGCGTCAACTCAATTTTGTCAACAAGTTGAAGGGAAATGTGCGTAGGCTCGCCGAAACGGGCTTGAATTTCAGCACGAACACCGTCGACCCACGCATCGCTGACCGGTTCCCGACACACAATTTTCACATCAAGATGATAGCGGTCGGTCTGGTGTACCTGGTACCGCACGACCTCCGGTTTGACGCGGAAGGTGTAAGCGAAGAATTCACCATGTACGAATTGCCCATCAGACGTGACCAAATAGTCATGTGTTCGTCCCACGATCTCGCGTAGAGTTGGTAATCCGCGACCACAGGGGCAGTCGTTTGGCTCGTAGATTCCCATGTCGCCGATCTTGTACCGAATCAAGGGCATGGCAAACTGATGTAAAGAAGTGATAACTACTTCGCCCAATTGACCGGGCGGAACAACTTTTCCATCGGCAACGATTTCCAGATACCGCGTTTCGCAGACGTGCATAGCGCCCACCGGGCACTGATAGGCGATTGTCGCCAATTCACGGGCGCTGTAGCAATCGGCTACAGGACAGTGAAAGACCGTTTCAAACAAATCACGCTGCGCGTCTGTCACTTTCTCGGCCGTGGTTTCGATCAGTCTTGGGTGAATATCGGTGATCCTTTGTTCTTTGAGGTACTGGGCAAACAAAGAGAGCGCCGAGGCATAGGCTCTGATCATCACTGGTTGCCAGCGAACGAGCATTTTGGAAAATGTCTGCATCTTGGTCTCCGTCATAGCAAAGGCATTCAGGTAACGCTGGCGCGTCATGCATGCTTTCAGACGGCTTGACCAATTCCAATCGGGCATATCCTGGCTCGCGCCCCACAACCAGGCCATCTTGTCTCCCTCTTGAACACCATACCAACTCCGCCCGCGGTTCTCAAGGGCCACATTCCAACGCCAAAAAGAATCCTCGACGAAAAAGCGCATAGGTTGACCTGTGGACCCTCCAGTTTGATTCGGATAGAGCCCGCCATAAAAGTTTTCGGAGACAAGCTGGTCCATTTGGTTATTCACATTTTCCTTGGTCAAGAAAGGCAAAGCTTGAAAATCTTTTAGACTATGGATATCCTGAGGATGAATGCCCGCACGCCGATATCGCTCCCGGTAATAGGGTACGTGTTCATAGGCATGTTGCAACAGGCGCTGGATTTTGGCAAGCTGGAGCGCCTCTAACTCTGACCGGGACAACCATTGCGTTTTATCTAGATCGTGTAAGTATCGTCGAGCCGTTAGCTCACCTGGTTTGAGTAGCTTTGCCATACGATAAAGTGTCGAGTACATGTCTCTACTCCACCTCAGAAATGACATAGCGATGCTTACCCGTAGGCGTGATAGGTAAACTATCCACGTATTCTATATGGGCTTCCACATTATCTCCCAAAGCGATTTTACATGCCTTCTGAATCTCCTTGAATTTTAATTCATCAATAGGACCATCACTAACTATACGGAACACAAGTTGGTCTAGGGATTTTTGAACAATTTGATACTGCTTGATTTTTCCCAGTGTTGGGACCATGGGGACAACAAACGCTCCCCACATTCTACCTCTATCTCTGGTCTGGAAGAAATCTATGACACGACCCTCAACTATCTCCAGCATCGGTAGTCCCCGCCCACAGGTACATGGTTGCACGCACTTCCTGCCTCCATCCTCAATCTTATAACGAATGAAGGGGAACGACCAGTTGGTCAGGTTGGTCAGGACAAATTCGCCTTCTTCGCCATCTGGGACAGGTTGTCCATCGCGCAGGACTTCCAAGACACAGTTCCTTGTCATGATGTGTAATCCATTATGCCGGTCGCATTCGCAGGCGATGTGCCCGATTTCCACGCTGGAGTAGCTGTTGAACACTCGACAATCGAAAGTGTCCTCGATGAACTGCCTTTGGTAGTCATAAAGAGGCTCCGCCGCCGTGTAGATCGCGTGCAAATTGATATGACAGTCTCTTTCCTGGACAAACTGAGCAAACCGATACATAGTCGAGACGTAACTCCACACCACAGTTTGAGGATGTCTCTCCAACTGGGAAGCGAATTGTTCCATGCTCTCTGGCGTCAAGTGAAAGGCATTTGAGCGGAAACGGCCCACTATCCAATCCTTCAGTTTGCCAACGGCAGAGCCTTCTTCGGAACCGGTCCCGGCTAGCACATGTCCCCATAGCCAGCCTTGTGGCTGTCCAAGCTGCCATCCCGACCACTCCATCTGGTGAAAAATATGGGCTGCTCGATAATCATCATAGATGCGATCTTGCATAAACCGCATTGGTTCGCCGGTCGTTCCCCCTGTCTTGGCTTTAAAGATGATGTTCTGTCTGGATGGATCCGTTGTGATAAGGCGCTCAAAGTTCTGGCGCACGATGTCCTTGGTCAGGAGCGGCAATTTTCTAAAACATGTGGGGTCCGTGGCAAAGTCCAAGGGATGGAAACCGATCTCCTGGAACAAATCTCGATAATAGGGAACGTGTGTGTTTGCATATTCGAGCAATTGGTGTAGGCGCTTGCGTTGTAGCGAGATTTGCTCATCCTCGTCCAGCCATTGAAGCTGTCTCAACTCATCCAGGGATTTTAGCGTGCCTGGACGAGTTACAGTATAGAGGCTCCGCGCTATTCTTTGACGAACTGAAGTCATCATACCTACCTCCGTGGTAGGGGCGATAATCCGCTGCGCCCTTACCCGCCATGCTTTTTTAGAACGCGTTTCTGAAAGATGTCGAAAATCAGCAAATTCCATGGGAAAAGGCCGGGACGGTCGACCATAAGAGACATTAAAGAAAAAAATGACCTGCCGTGCCGAAATCTACGGTGCGCGGCGTGATTTTCAACCCTGCCGACAGGCAGCGCCTAAGAAACCCTTCATAGTCTTGAGTAACGCCAAAAACTGCAAAGTCCTCCGCTTTCCTCATGTTCATCTCAGTTTGCAACCTCCTTTCTCTTGCATCATCCTGTCAGCCACTTTGAGCGCTTCCACGACTTGCAAGCCGTTAGATCCATTGGTCAACGAGCGCTTTCCGGTACCGATGCACTCGACCCGTAGTGATCCTACTCCCTGTCATACATCGGCTGATAGGCATCATCCCGAAATCAAGCTGTGTAACAGGAGTCGGAGCAAATGGATGCTGAACGCCACACCCGGACGCCAGTCGTCCCTATCATAGATCGCCCACATCTTCTCTCCCCTCAAAGAATGTAACCACTCGCGTAGTGTTAGTTGCCCAAGTTTATTATACATCCAAAAGGCTCGCACGTCACGCTGACAATCAATCCAGATGATGTCCTCACGATACGTAAGCTGTGGCTCCACTGGCTGGCCCAGCGCGTCACAGTAGGCGATATAGGGCATATCCACTCCACAGTGAACGCCTAGTCCATCCCACATACCAAAGCGTGTATTGAACTCGATCAACTTGTAGCAATTATCACGAGGGTCTTTTTTAAACTCTAGGCCGCCAAGGCCTTGATAGCCCACACTGGATAATAGTTGCAAAGCAACCCGCTCCAGGTCAGAGTCACGGAAGCTACGCACGTAGCTGGCAGAACCGAATCCGATGGGCAAGACACGCAACTTGCGACCGGCAAAAAGGGCCAGGGGCCTGGAATCACGATCAAGGTAGAAGCTAATGTAGCTCAGATTCTCGTCCGGCCCTGGGATCACCTCCTGGATGATCATGCGATCGTCGTAGGCTGAAATGTCGCGATACGCCCGTAATAGCTCTGATGGATCGTGGCATAACACGACCTTGGCTCGGCCGCTGAGCACGTTCTCTCGTAGCAAGGTCGCAATCTCCGGGGTGCTCCAGTACGCGCTCTCCAACGGCTTAAGAATTGTCGGATAGGTGAGGTAGTGAGCGTCAGTCTCGACCTCCTGGGCATTGCAGGGGATGATCGTTTGCGGCGCCGGGACATCGCACTCTCGAGCAGCGGAGACCAGACCCCCTTTGGCAGATAGCCTGACCATTGTCGCGGGATCGGGCATGACGTATTCGTAGTGAGCCTGCAGCGCATTGCGTTCACGAGCACATATCAGCGCTACCTCATCACTCACTGGATATAGCACGGCCCTGCTGCCTAGCTTTTTCCCCCAGTCTATCAAGAATTGGACATAGTGTTCCGGCGACTGCGCTAGGTTTGGGCATACGACCAGTTGGCAGTATTTGGACTTGCCGCCGGCGGCCTTCGGGTCTGGATCGATCCCATACACCGGAATCCCTCTCCGTCCCAGGGAGCGGGCAATGTCCAGACCCATGTGTTCGTCCAATGGTGTCACGACAGCTGGTGTTGGCTGATATTCGTTCTTAGATTGTGGGGCATCGAACATTTAATAGACGCCTCGTTTTCTCAACTCTAGATTGATCTTATAGTAGATACGGCGCGCCAATCGGAATAACGGTACGGGAAGATATCTCTTGTAGTATGGCTGCTTTAAAGGTTCATTGGCATTGAATTCCAATTGGATCACCTCGGCCTTGAGAATCTGGGACAAATCGCTGATAAATTCTTTAAACTGAGTGCGGGACGGGTGGGAATAATCTGGAGAGTAACAAACATATACCAACTGAGGAATTACATTGAATGCCCTTTCCAGAAATGAGTCGGTACGACTCTGAATTGTATCAGCCGGATACTCCGTGCAAGCAAAGAAATCCCAGTCGATGTCCAGGCATTCACCCTCCGCTGGTCCTGTCCAGTCTTTGTATGGCACGACTTGGTAATGAATAGGGACGCCTGGTTCACCCTGTAGAGATATGAGCCAGTGGTAAGGCAGTGCGCTCAGGTCTGACTTATATTTAACGGTCCCCACGTCATATTTTCTGCCACCCGGTTCGTCGTGGACCCAGCGAATGCTACTGACTCGTCCTTCCAGCACAGCGTGGGTCAGAAAATTTCCCTGACCCACCACCGGGTTCAGGTCCCAAATGCGATAAGCTCTCTGAGCATCGCGATCAATAAGCAAACCGCGCATATCGTCGTGAAAATCCAAGTGCAGCACGCGCAAGTCACGTGCTTGCTGCGCTCGCCACAACTCCAAAATATGGTCGTGCTGCTCAACTATGTAGATCACGTTCATAAAAGTAAGCTCATCACTAAAAATCATCCCAACGCAACGCTATACTGGCTGTATTGGTGCTTATTTCTGTCAGAAGAAAGAGCATACCTGCCGATAGATTTGATACCCTACACGACTCATCGCTAACAAGAATGGAGCGTGAACGTAGGTATGACGGCCAAAATTGACCAACTTCCCGCCAAACTTGGCTTTGAAATCACGCGGGCCGTACTCCTCATCAGGATGTCCGGCGCCACCAAAGTCAAAGTACCGGTAACCATTCCTGGCGCCCCACTTTAAGATATACCAGACCAGTCCCTCGTTAGGATAAATGTGTCGGAAAGCATAGTCGTAGCCACTGTACCAACTATAGATGATGTCTTTATATGGCAATTCTATAGAGGCGGCTGCATAATCCCCTTCGATACGCGCCAGCAGCATTTTCGCCATCCCCTTGGGTACCAAAATATCAAATACCGCTCGGAACAGTGAGATGTCAGATAAAGGCACCTTGGCTTGTTCATAACTTTGCCGCAATAGACCGTAATGAATGGGCAAAAGGGATTGATCGTGAAGTTCCTCTGGCATCATGCCTCTACGTTCCGACCGACGCACAGCCTTACGAGCACTACTGCTCATTGATTTCAAGATCTTTTCCTCGGGTTTATCCAGACGGATCAGATAATTCAGATGTTCCTCATACCGAAACCCCACTTGGTCCAAGACCTCTCCAAACGCATTCATATCTGACAGATGTCTTAGTTCGGTAAAGAGCGCTTCACTTTTGATCGTTGTGGTGTAGGCCATCAAAAGTTCTGTCAGAGCCAACTGGCCTTGCGAGGTAGGAACAGAAAGAATGCTCCCATAGGCAATCGCACGCGTGGTCGCGCGGCTCATCAGCCCCTCCGAGAGTGTCACTAAGACAGGTAAAAACAAGGCGTAGATCTCCTCGTGGTCATCGACGGCGCCCCAGATCTGGGGATGGTATCCCTTAGCTCGCGTAAATACCTCATACATCTCTGGAGTATGGAATATATTGCCTTGTGGATGTGTTTCTATAAAGTTACGCCACCTATCTTCATCTAACGAGCGTACAATTCTCAAGTTTCCTCCCCGTTTCCGAGTACAAATTGATAATTTAGCCTAGCGTAAGAAGTAGCAATTGTCTGAAACTGTTTCTAAGTTCTTAGTTCGACAATGTTAACTTCCCACTGCACGGCGGTTGAAACCACGTGCAACAATTGCAAAGTCGCTCTTCAGCGACTGAAAGCTAATCCGCGAAGGCGGATTTTGCAACTGTAGCCGCGAATTTATTCGCTGGGCTTTAAAGTTAACATTGTCAAGTTAGTGTATGTTCTTGATGTTCTAGAGTGCTCGCGCTGTGTTTGTAACACGGCAAGAGCAAAACATGCCCCGTTTCATTGAAAGAGACTTCTCAGTATGCTAGAGGGCTTGCAAGGGGTGATCGGAGTATTATGGGCACTAGCTCCTGGCAAGGAAATAGTTTATGGCTGCATTCATCTCCCCAAGAAGCGCAGGCCATAGTCCCAAAGCGTCAGTGCATCAATGTCTCCAGTGATGGACAAAGCACTGCGTGCACTGTTTGGCCATCTCCCGAGTCGTATCAATGGGCGATCAGTTCCCTCAATATGATTGAGTAGTTGACGTTGGTCCATAGCCTGGAAATTGGTCTGACTAAAGTAATATGAGAAATGATTTCTTGCCTCACTTATTTCAAGGATGTAGCCCTGCTGGCGTAAAAAACTGGCTAACTCTGGCGAAGCCTCCGGTGAAAGGCCGATCAAGGGTCGTAATGGAGCATTTGCAGTGAAACTTGTTGCCATCACTTGGTGGTAGCCATTGGCCCAAGGCTTAGTTTGAGTCTCGCTCCTAACATGGCGTGCTAGCACAGTAGTGTTAGCAGGTCCGGTTACAAATATACGGAATTTGTTGTCATCAATACTCTTTATATCGACAGTTGCTGTGGCGCGATCTCTCCACCAAATTGCGATTTCATCTAAGCGGGCAATCCAAATCTTTGGCGCGAGGCGTATGGCCTCAGTCAGAACGGCCTCCAATGCGGCTTCGCAAAATGAGATACGTTCAGGATGTAATCCCAACACAAAAAGTTCACCTAGCTCAAGGGTCTGATACAACATAGATAGCCACAGGTCACTCATCTGTTCTGTTGTTTCAAAATTGAGTCGCTCTAGCAATGCCTCATCATCAGGGAGACTGTATGGAATGCGCACCAAGTTTTCCTCAAGCGTTGGCAATGAAGGATAATCTTTGGCCGAAAGCGCTCCATAGAATTTCAAAGCGCCAAGATAAACTGGTGTTTCGTGACCGTCCAACACGTCCCAAGCGAGCCCCTGGCTGCTGTCATAGATTAAATTCTGCTCTCGCAAGGCCGCAAGTGTGTCAGCATTTGCATGCAGGTAAGGTCCGCGAAATCCTTGCGCCTGGATTCCTATTTCTTCAAAAATTCTTTGGGCCGACGCCAGTTGGGTTGATTGATCCTCGAACGAGAGTTGACAGTGATCTATGTGCCGATGACCATGGATAGCAAATTCGAAGTTCTCTTCCTTGTAATTTTGAATCACTTGGGGATTACGACGCAGCGCTGTGGAAGTGATTGGAAATGTCGCTTTACATCCAAACCGGCGTAGGATATTGGTGAACTGCATCAGGGCTTGATTCATCTTGTGGGATGTCAAACCATAATGCCGGATAATTTTCAGACTACGCCGCAAAAAGTTTAGTATCCCCTTGCCTTTGATTGCTGTAGTAATTGCATTCATTTTTTTTCAAATACCAAAATGGTCGTGATAACTAGACGAAAAATTGGTGATCAGTGTAAAGATGTGCTTTTATTGGCAAAGACGTTTAACTATACGTATATAGTTCTCACTCTGGGATGCCCAATTATAACGCCTATTGAATTTTTCTATATTCTCAGCCAGCTTCGCCAAGCGAGTTCGATCATGATATAGGGATCGGATACAATCGGTTAATTCATCAACGTCACCCGGTGTAAAAAATTGTACCATTGTCTCATCGAAATAAGTTGAGATACCCATTGTGTGAGATACGAGAGCTGGCACTCCCAAGATTGCGTACTCCAATAGCTTTGTCGGCAATAGTTCGTTAGTGAAAATGTCATCACGGTATGGGACGACAGCTAGGTCGGCGGTTAGAAGATGGGCAGGTAGAGCTTTGGCAGGTATAAAACCTTCAAAACAGACTTGTTTTTCTAAATTTAATTCCTCAGTCAAGCGTTTTAGATCTTTCAAATACTCCCCCCCCCCAATAATAGTAAAATGAATATCAGGAATTTCTCGTCGTAGTTGAGCAATGGCACGCAAGACTAAATCAAGTCCATATCTCTCAGGAATAGCGCCGTGATAAATCAATTTGAACTGACCATCATTTTGAGGCTTGGGGTCTTGTTGAACAGGCTTTCGAAAGATACGCGGATCCGCCAGATTCATCAGAACTGAGCATTTCTCAGGAGGCACGCCGCGCCGGATTAGCGATTGACGCCAGTGATCGGTGACAGTGATAACATGGTCAGCAAAACAACACGACAACCGCTCTTGCCAACAAACTAAGCGAACTAGTGGATTATTCAATGAGCGATGAAAGCGTTCGGCGTAAAACTCTGGCATTAGATCATGCAAGTCCAAAATGATTTTTGCCCCCATAAGTTTGGGTACCAAGGCGGCAAAGACGAGAAAGTCTGGCAGGTTATGAACCTGAACGACATCATAGCGCTTCTGCCAATGCAGATGTGTCAAACATATAAATACCCTGACAAAAAAATTCAAGTATTCGAATAATTGTGCAACAACTCCTTTGTCCTTATGCCGACGCACAGGCAGACGATATACCTGCACACCATCCACAGTGCATAGCGCTAGCTGGGTCGAACCTCGCAGACATAGAACATCAACGTCTATATTATGTCGACGCAGTGCATGGGCCTCTCTTTCCACACGGGTTTCTCCCTGTGGGTAGTAAGCATGTACAACCATACAATGCCTTTTTCTTTTCGCTTCATTCTGACTACTCTTCAAATTCACTACCACCCCTCCTCGTAAAGTCTTATCTTAAAACACTCGTACTTATTTAGCGTCTGCCGAGGCGACCCCCATATATGGTGGTTTTTCTGTCCTGACCCCCCATATGTAGGGGTACGGCCTCTGCGTCTCACACTTGGCACCCCCATATATGGGGGGCAAATCGAATATTACCCCCACATATAGGGGTGCGGC
>DAOTUC010000325.1:0-5360 GCA_034437315.1 Anaerolineae bacterium | reverse complement strand
CCAGGCAAGGGCCTGATTGACATAAGCTTTCATCGTCGCTATAATAAACTTCACAAGGATCCATTTCGATCAAAAAAAACTGGCCCGCAATGTAAAAGCATCCCATAACTTTTAGGAGGAAAAATGAGCATACCAAACGTCAAAGAAGCGATGGAAAAAATCGGCAACGCGGATCCCGAAAAGATCAAAGGGGTCAACGCGGTCATTCTCTTCGATCTGACGGGAGAGAACGGCGGGGCATGGACAGTCAAAATAGCGGACGGGAAAGCGGATCTGGAAGAAGGAAAGACCGCGCAACCACACCTGACGCTTTCGGCCGACTCGGCAGATCTCCTGGCCCTGTTCAACGGGGAGCTTAACCCGATGGTCGCCGTTATGCAAGGTAAACTGAAAATTAGCGGCGATATGTCGCTGGCGATGCAACTCCAAAATATCCTTGTCTGAGAGGGCCGAATTATACATGCGGCTGTCCAATCCCCGTTGGTTGTTTTGGGGCCAAAATCGCCAATGAGGTTTGGCTCGCCGCTCCTCTATGAACACCACTCAGCTTACAGTCCCCTTCTCAACCACCAGCGCACTATTTCGAGGTTCTCTGGGATTTCGCATGGCGAGACCCTGAAGGTTTTGCTCAAGGCCGCGCAAACAACGTTTTTGCCTTAAACAATGACCTTTTTCCATCAAAACCAGCGCAAAAACCTTTAGGGTCTATGATGGGCCATACGAAATCCTGAAGACACTATTTCGACAAGCACGTTTTAACAAAATTTACATATCTTATTGACGTAACTTATAACCAAATCTGTTATAATAAATTCAGTTCGACCCCTAGCTACCTGACGCTTTCATCTCTAAACCTCCCGCAGGTTTGGAATCTGTATCTGACAGCGAATCTGCGGGCGGTTGATAAGCTGTCGGGCGGCTAAGTTCGGCTCCCAACAAACTGCGGTTTGGAATAATCAAAGGGCGGAAAATGACATCAACCTCTATAGAGACTTTACTCCATCAGGGAATTAAGCTGGCAAAAGCTGGCGAGAAGGCCTCAGCTAAAGCAATCCTCGGTCAAGTGGTCAGGCGCGACCCCAAATCGGTGATGGGCTGGTTGTGGTTAGCCGGCGTCGTCAATACAAAGGAGCAACAATGCTACTGCCTGGAGCAAGTGCTCCAACTGACGCCGCAGAATGAGGTCGTCAAACGGGTGCTGGGGCGGCTCGAATCGGACGGCCACGACGTAGAACCTCAAGCCGCCTACTTCCTGGGCTACGGCCTGAGCGCCTCTCCCATCCGGGGCGCCATCACCGACGTCTTCGGCCCACGGGGTTGCAAGCCCGTACTGATCGACCGAAGCGCCAGCACCGGGCGGTCCCGCCTGCTCAATATCTGTCAGAAAATTTATCTGAACAATTTCTCCATCTTCGATCTCTCAGCAAACAACCCCAACACTTACCTGGAGTTGGGCATCGCCCTGGGGTTTAATCGCCCGTTCGTCGTCATCGCTCACGAGTCTAGTCAGCTCGCTTTCGACGCCATGGAAAACCTCATCCTTTACCGCGACCGCGCGGATCTGGTGGATCAACTCACACAACGCTGCGCAGGCGGGTTCCCCCCCACGGGCAAGCCGTCCGCCAATCACTGTTATTTATGCAATCGCACCTGTGAGTATATGAACCCTCCACCGGAGGAAAATCAATACCTCGTGCTCAACGCTTCCAAAATGTTGTGGCGCAACGTCATCCAAATCGTCTCTCCCCACCTGAACCGCTACGACCTGCATCCCCTCTATCTGACTGAGCGGGTCACTGCGCCGTTTGTGTGCGACATCCGCCGCAAGGTGCTGACGACCCAATTCGCCCTCGCTCACCTGGGAGGGTTATCCAATCCAACGACCTATCTGGCGCTCGGCGTGGCGATCGGCAGTCGAACGCCATGGCTCTTGTTATCCCAGGAAGGTGGAGAAGCGCCTATTGACCTGAGGGGCGTTCGGCAAATCAACTATACGAACAGCGACGATCTGCAGGCGAAATTAACCGACGCCCTTAGCCTATTTCTGGGGAAGATCCTGCCCGGCCAAGCCGCCCCGGTCGCCAAGACGACGGCGCTCTCCCTGCCCTTCTGGACTGAACTGGAGGATTGGATCAATCGCGTCAAACACGCGACCAAGGGACCGGAATCCATTCAGGGCGCCCTGCGCCTCGTCCGACGCCAGGGAGACGAAAAAGCAGCGGAATATCTCATACCGAGGAAAGGTCTATCATTTGGGCGCAGCGCCGATTGCGACGTCGTGATCGAGAATCCGAGCGTGTCGGCTCGCCATTTCCACGTTCTCAAGAGCCGAACCAACGCCTATTTCATCGAAGATCTGAACAGCAAGAACGGCACGTTCCTCAACGGGACGCGCCTCACGCCAAACTGCAAGGTGCAAATTCACCCCAAGGACACGATTCGCATACCCGGCGCCCATTTCCTGGTATGGGACGAGCGATCACTCCCCTTGGAGAAAAGCGCGCAACTTGCCGGCGATACGGATCTCCTCCCTCCTATCCTCAAGATCGACATCCCCGACGTGCCTCCGCCAGCCTATCTCAACACGTGGGATCACGCCCTGGAATTAACCGTCGCACTGCCCAACCGCCCGACCTACTCCAAGTTCGAGGTCCAGGCTTACTACCCGATGGGAAAGATCATCGCCCAGGTCGTCGATCTACTCGGCCTCCCCAATAAGTCATACTGCTTCACGATTGAAAATCAACCGATTGACAACGAGGAAACCCCGCTCAGCGCCGGCATCGAACGAAACGACGTACTGACCCTGACTCCTCAAAGCCGCGCGTCCATCCATCCGTCGATCAACGCATAATCCCCCGCCTGCGCAACCTCGACGGTATCCGCTCTTCTGTCGGCAGAATAATTAAGGACTCGAAACGCTTCCGTAACACAACCGAAACGCCACAAATATCGCTTTCGGGTATAATAATGGCGTCTTGAGCGAGAACGGTTAACAACGAAAAAGAACGAGTAAGATAAGCAAAACGCACAAGACACGCTATCGTGGCAGTGCCTGGGGATTCGCCGACCCCGCCCCGGCGGGTTCCCAGGCACGCCGTCTTTTATGGGACCTAACACGACGGCTTGCCACCTCCCCCCTTCTCTGCTATGATAACCCCAATTATGGTCGATCAACTTGAAGGCGCTGTCGAGCGCATCACCTATTATAACGAGGAGAACGGTTATTCCGTCGTTCGGCTCAACGTCCGCGGCGAGCGTGACCTGGTCACCATCGTCGGGCACCTGCCCGAAGTCAACCCCGGCGAGCGGTTGCGCCTGGAAGGCGTCTGGGCCAATCACCCTCAATACGGGCGACAGTTCAAAGCCGAAACGTGTGAACAGATGTTGCCCGCCACCGTCGAGGGCATCAAGTGCTATCTAGGCTCCGGATTGGTCAAAGGGGTCGGTCCGGTGACGGCCGCGCGGATCGTCCAGCGTTTCGGGGCCGACACGCTCCGCATCCTGGACGAAACTCCCCAGCGCCTGAGAGAGGCCCTGGGGGTCGGGCCGAAGCGGGCGGCCGCCATCGCCCAATCGTGGGAGGAGCAGAAGCAAATCCGCCAGGTGATGGTTTTCCTGCAGGGCCACGGCGTCACGACCAACCTCGCCGTCAAAATTTACAAGACCTATGGGGATGGCGCGCTGGAAGTTGTGCAGGAGAACCCCTATCAACTGGCCCGCGATATCTGGGGCGTGGGGTTCAAGACGGCGGATAAAATCGCCCACAACCTGGGCATCCCCCACGACGATCCCTTCCGCGTGCAGGCGGGCGTCGCATATGCGCTGAGCCGGTTGGCGGACGAGGGGCACGTCTACGCCGCCGAGGATGACCTGATTCAACAGACGGTCAAGCTGCTTGAGGTTCCGTCGGACCTGGTCAAGGCCGCCATTGAGGATTTAGACGTCGAGGAGATCGTCCATCGGGAGACGTTGACCTACACCGCCAGAGGCGTCGAATCGGGCGCCACGCCCCAGATCCGCGAAGAGCGGGCGGTCTACCTCGCGCCATTCTACTACGGCGAGATCGGCGTCACCCATCGCCTGCAAGATATCGTCGATAGCCCCACCACGCGCTTGCTCCCCTTTCGCAGCGTCGATTGGTCGGCGTTGTTTGCGCAAATCACCCGGAACGCCAAGATTGACCTGTCCCTCGAACAGCGGCAGGCGGTACAAACCGCGCTGACCCACAAAGTGACGGTGCTCACCGGCGGCCCTGGAACCGGGAAAACGGTGACTGTGCGAACGATCATTGACGCCTTGGAGGCGATGAAGGGCCGTTACGCGCTGTGTGCGCCCACCGGGCGGGCCGCCAAGCGCCTCTCCGAGGCCGCCGACCGCCCGGCCCAGACGGTTCATCGGTTGCTGAAATACTCCCCGTTGGAGGGTTTCCAGCGCCACGAGGATAACCCGCTGGCTGTCGATTGTCTCATCGTTGACGAGGCTTCGATGCTTGATTTGCTGCTGACCAACCACCTGCTCAAGGCCATCGATCCGGCCGCGCACGTCCTCTTCGTCGGCGACATCGACCAACTGCCCTCGGTCGGCGCGGGCGACGTGTTGCAAGACATCATCCGTTCGGAGAGAGCAGCGGTCATTCGGCTGAACAAGATTTTCCGCCAGGCGGCCGGCAGCGGCATCGTCATCAACGCGCACCGGATCAACCGGGGTCAACCGCCGATTTTGAACGAGTATGACGATTTCTACTTCTTCTCGAAGCAGGATCCGCAAGCGGCGGCTAACCTGCTGGTGGACATCGTCAAACGCCGTATACCGCAGAAATTCGGTTTGGCGACCCAGGACATCCAGGTGCTCTCGCCGATGTACCGGGGGGCGTGCGGCGTCGCCAATCTCAACACCCTGTTACAGACGACCCTCAATCCACCCGCTCCGGGCAAGCAGGAGCGGCGGCTCAATGGCCGGCTGTTCCGCGTGGGGGATAAGGTGATGCAGACGCGCAACAATTACCACCGCGACGTTTACAACGGAGACATCGGGCGCATCACGAAGATCAATCCCATCGAGCAAACGCTCACGGTGCGCATCGACGATGAAGCGATCTGCTACGATTGGAACGAGGCTGACGAACTGGTGCACGCCTACGCCATCTCGGTGCACAAAAGTCAGGGCAGCGAATATCCCGCTGTGGTCGTCCCGATGTTGACCCAGCATTACTTGATGCTCCAACGAAATCTCTTGTACACAGCGATCACGCGGGCCAAGCGATTGGTCGTCCTGGTGGGCGCCAGACGCGCTATCGGTCTCGCCGTCCGCAACAACAAGATTCGGGAACGAAAAAGCGGCCTGTACATCCGGTTGAG
>DAOTUC010000324.1:0-13752 GCA_034437315.1 Anaerolineae bacterium | reverse complement strand
GATAGTGTAGGCCCCTACTATTTTGAGATCTATCAGGCAAGCGACCAGTGCAGCGGCGGGACGTTCCGTTTGGACTATTCCGTGTCTAGCCCCACGAATACCCCTACGCCGCGCGGCGCTGATCCCTATGAGCCCAATGATTCAATGGAAGATGCTCATGCCTTCCCGGTCTCGACTTCCGCCAGCGCCAAGGGCGCTAATTTCGTCCCTTCTCGAGAGGATGAGGATTGGTTCTCCTTTTACGTCAAAAATGGCCAGCGCTATCGCGCCACGACCAGCAACCTCTCCGGTGTGGATACCTACTTGCAAATCTACGACCGGGACGGCAACGTAATCGCCAGCGACAATGACGGCGGCGGCGGTTTCGCCAGCCGGGTTGAGTGGACGGCCGGTTATGGCGGCTATTATTACATCCGCGTCACCAACCTGGTCGACGTGAGCGATTCCAACGACACCTACGACCTGGCGGTGGCGCAGATCAGCGACAGCCCGGACGCGACCGACACACCAGCGCCGACCCCCTCCAGCCCCAACGCCGACCGCTGCGATCGCTACAGGGCCGGCAATCACGATTTCGACCACGCCTGCATCATCTCGCCCAACGTCTCGGAGAACCTCAATTTCGTCCCGCCGCCCTACGGCGGGATAGACAACGATTACCTCAAGATGTGGGTCAAGCCGGGGCTGCTCTACGAGTGCCGGACCTCGAATCTGGGACCGGGCGTGGACCCCAACCTGATCGTCTACGATCACAACCGCAACCCCATCGGGGGCAACGACGACGTCGCGCCGGGGAATTTCAACAGCTATTTCGCCTATTACGCGACCTACGAGGGCTGGTTATACCTGCTGGTGGGCACCGGCGACCGCGTGCCGCCCAACGTCAACAACAGCGATTACACCTTCCGCTGCGACATCGAGACAGGCGATGATGATGAGGATGATGATGGCGACGAAGCGACCAGCACGCCGCGCCCGGATGAGACGTCCGCGCCCCCGCGCACCCCGACGCCCACCCGCCAACCGCCGACGGCGACGCCGCGCCCGGAGATTTCCTTTCGCGTCTTGACGACGCCGACGCCGGTCCCGGCGGCCACGCCAACCCCCTCATCCCGCTTTATGCCGATCCGCGTGTTGATCTATTACGACGGGAATGATGATTTCCAGCCCGGCGCAGGGGAGGGCATCACCAATATCTCGGTGCAGGTGTATGAGGCGGCTACCGGCCAGTTCAAGGCCCAGGGTGTGACGGATGATCAAGGCAGCCTGGAGATGACGGTGTCGAGCGCCGGCCCTGTGCGCGTCACTGTGCCATTCTTTGGTTTTAGTCAATTGGTCGCCGGCGACGAGGGCGCCAGCATCTATCTTCGCATTCCCCCTCAATCGCGCTAGGTTGGAAGGAATTTCATGACTTATGATTGGATCTGCTTTCACGTCGTCCCCTGGCGGATCGAGTGATTCATCAGGGCGTAGCTATTGGGTGCTCCTGCCTCTCGTTGGGGGCGCGCTGCTTGTATTGCTGGCTGTGGGTTTGATCGTATATCTGGGTCTGCGGGACGTTTTCTTTAAAGGTGAACCCGTGGAGGGAATGCCTCTTCCGGTCACCAAGGAGGCCGCGATACCCACCCCGGCGCTTACGCCCACCCCCTCGGTTCAGCCGCTGCCGACGCCTGCCTGTGAGACGGTCATCAGTAGCGGCGATACCCAGGTGATGGTCTCGCTGCCCATCTCTATGACGGTCAAAGATCGCCAATACCCCGTCGTGGCTGTCAGCGCTCCAATGTCGGGAGAGGAATGGCGTTACACGTTGGACTACCCCAGCGTGGCCGCCTGGGTTTGCGGGTCGGTGGTCAATTACGTCGTGGGGCTGGAACCCACCGAGGAGAACGAGGCCCTGTTGCTCGATTTGAGGCCGGGGGACGAGCTGACGTTGCAGCGATCCAACGGGGTGCAGCTGTTCTTCCGCTTTTCCGAGCGCCGGGAGGCGGAACCGGACGACGCCCGAATATTCGCCCAGAGTGCGCCGCGTCTGTCGGTGGTTTTGCCACGGGAGACGGGCAATTGGCAGATCGCCATCGCCGATTACGTCTCTGAATCGGAACCGGTTCAACCGACGGCCGAGGCGCTGGCGCGTCCCGGTGAAGCGGTGCGGGTGGGCGACGTGCAACTCATCGTCGAGAAAGGACACGTCAATCGAGACGCCGACGAGCTTTCGCCCGGCACGATGTATTACCTGGTCGAGTTCTCGATAGAAAACACGGGAACGGACGTGTTGAGGACCGACAATTTCAACATGGTTCTCCGAGATAGCGCCGGCAACGAGTACCTGCTTTCGCCCATCGCCAGCGCGGCCGGGGATTACGGGCCGCTCGATGCGGAGATCAGCCCCGGCGCTGTGATCCAGGGCTCGGCGGGTTATCTGACGCCTCGCTCCTTGCCTGGCCCGTCGGTGGTGTGGCGATTCTCGCCCCACTCGGCCTCAGAATCGCGGGTCAGCGTGAGCGTCCCCTACGAGGCTGAGCCTGAAGCGACGCCGGTCACCAGCGTGATGAAAGCCCAGGTGTCGATTACCGATGTCTTCCTCGATAGTTCGGAGGAATTGGTGATCATTGAGGGCGAGGTTGAGAATACCGGCATCGAAGCGTTCACCGTCGAAGTGGGGGACGTGAAATTGACCTCCAGCGCTGGCATCGCCGCGCTGCGCAGCGCGGCGCCCCCGTTGCCCTGGACGTTAGATCCTGGCGAGACGCAGATCGTCGAGTTCCAGTATGAGCGGCCCGGCGCGGCGACGGCGCTCCTTTCGTTGTTGGGATATTCGTTCGAGATCCGAGGGTTGGAATAGACCGCGCTTTACGAGATGCTCAAAGCCCCTCGGCCGAAGCCGAGGGGCTTTCTTATTGCCGGTTGGCGAGGGAACTGCGTCTGCGCACTTGCACCGAGCCTACACCGCTTTCTTTCAGAATTTGCGCGGCTTGCCGGATGTCCGCCTGGATCTGGGCGACCAGGGCGTTGAGGGTGGAGAAGGGGCGCTCATCCCGCAACCGGTCGATGAAATCCAGGGCTAACGTCTGCCCATATAGGTCGGCGTCGAAATTTAATAGGTGCGCCTCGGCGACCAGGCTGTCTTGTGATTCATCCTTGCCGGTAAACGTGGGGCGCGTGCCGACGTTGACCACCGCCGGGTGGACACCCAGGGTTTCGGTGTGGGCCATGCAGGCGTAGACCCCGCCGGCGGGCATCAAGCGCTGAGGGGGGGGAGAGATATTGGCCGTCGGTATCCCTATCTGGCGTCCCAGGTTGCGCCCGTGAACCACCGAGCCGGTCAACCGGTAGGGACGCCCCAGGCAACCGGTCGCTTGGCGGATGTCCCCCTCCTTTTGTAGCGCTTCCCGGATGCGGCTGCTGCTCACCAGATCCCCTCCCCAGGTCGTCGGTTGGACGATGTGCACGGAGAACCCCCGCGCCGCCCCCAGCCGGCGGAGCAAAGCGACGTTCCCCTCCCGTCGATGACCCAGGGCCAGATCCGGCCCGCCCCAGAGCGCGGACAGATGGAGATGGCGATCCAACTGCTCCACAAAATCGGGCGCTGGCGTGCGGGCCAATTCCGGCGTAAAAGGAAGCACAACCAACAGATCAAGATTGAGCTTAGCCAGGTATGCGGCTCGCTCCTCCACCGTCGTGAGCGAGGGCGGCGGCAGCGCGTCGTGCAAGACCCGGACTGGATGGGGTTTGAAAGTCATGAGCACAGCGCTTTGCTCGGCGGCGTGGGCCGTCTCCACCAGTCGATTGATGAGCTTCTGATGACCGAGATGAACGCCGTCGAATACGCCGATGGTGAGGTGTGTGCGCGCATCTCGACGCGCGCGCACGTTGATTTTAGCCTGTTGTAAATCTTGGACGATGCGCATAGTCTGTTGAATCGTCAGTCTGCTGGGGATGGGGGTGGGGAGAAGACTTTTCTGGGTCGCCACTTCCGGTTTTCTTCGTCGTGCACGATAAGCGCCAGGAATGTTCCCCCTGGTCCGTAAGCGCGAGCCAGATGTTCAGCCGGCGGCCCGTTTCCCTTTGTGGAGAGCGCCTTGGTTGGCGAAGGGGGCGTTATCGCCTGTCCCGTACAGATGCGCCGCGCCTCATCATCCGTCAGGTGGAGGGCCGGCAAGTGATCCAGCGCCGCGTCGATAGGTTGCACGCTGTCGCGCCAGCGCCCTTCTCCGGCTTGGCGCTCGAATTCCTCGATGCTCACGCTATCCTCCAGCCAGAAGTCGCCGCTCGCCAATCGGGTCAGCTCTGTCAGGTGAGCGCCGCAACCGAGGGCCTGGCCCAGATCGTGGGCCAGCGTCCGCACGTAGACGCCTGAGGAACAGACGATTTTCAGCGTGCAATCGGGCGGGTTCCAGGCCTCCATCGTCAGTTCGAAAATCTCGACCGGGCGAGGCTCCCGTTCGACCTGGACGCCCCTGCGGGCCAGGCGATAGAGCGGCTCGCCCCGGTGTTTGACCGCCGAGTACATCGGCGGTATCTGCTCAATAGCGCCGCGGAATGGGGCCAGGGCGGCCTCGACCTGGGCGCGTGTGTGATCGACCGGCGCGGTGGAGATGATTTCTCCCTCGGCGTCGTAGGTGTCGGTCGTGACGCCCAATCGCAATTCGGCGCGGTAGACCTTTTGCCCGGGCATCAGGTATTCGACGATGCGGGTGGCGCGCCCGATGCAGATGACCAGCACCCCGGTCGCCAGGGGATCCAGCGTGCCGGCGTGTCCTACGCGACGAATGCGGGCGGCGGCGCGGACGCGATCCACCATATCGTGAGAGGTCGGACCGCTGGGCTTGTTGAGGTTGAGCACGCCATCCATTTTTGATCGTCAAGAGGAAGATGGTGACGATGACGACGACGATGGGCGTTGTTGCGCCAGGCTGGTTCTGAGGGTAGAGAGGACGCGTTCGCGCGCCTCTTCCAATGGGCCGGGTACGTTGCAACCGGCGGCGAGGGCGTGACCGCCGCCGCCGAACTGGAGGGCCACCTGGGCGACGTCGAAACCGGGCGTCGCCCGGAATCCGATCTCAATCCGTCCATCTTCACGCTCGACGAAGATGACGGCGGCGTCCATCGCGTCGGCGCTGATGAGGAAACTCGTCAGGCCAGCGTTCCCATTTCCAGCGTAACCGCTTTTCTGGCGCATCGCCTGTGGGATGGCGGCCCAGATGATGCGATGTTCTTCCTCAATCTGCACGGTGGATAGCGCCTCTTTCCACAGTCGGATGGCGGTTACCGGGCGACGTTCAAGCGCCTGTCGTGTGACGTAAGCGAGCGAAGCGCCGGCCTTCATCAATTGGAGCGCGGTTTCTAAGACCTGGGGGGTGACGTTGCTGGTGCGGAAACCCCGTGTATCGGTCACGAGACCGGTCAACAGGCTTGTGGCTATCTCCGCGTCTACCGAGACGTTCAAGCGGCGCAAGAGACGCCACACGATCTCGGCGGTTGAGGAGGCCTCTTGGTCGACCAGATTCACGTCGCCGAAATACAGGTTGGTCAGGTGATGGTCGACGTTGAGAAGCGGAACGTCCCTGAAACCGGTCAATTGTGCGAGATGGCCGATGCGGGCTGTGTCCGAGCAGTCTAACGATATGACGGCGTCAAACGAGTTGACGGCGTCAAACAAGTTGACGGCGTCAAAATGACCGTCTATCTCGCTGACGACCGACTCGGATCCAGCGAGGTAATCAAAGCGGTGAGGGATGGGATCGGCGCAAGCCAGGATGGGGTCGTGGCCTCTCTGGCGCAGCGCGCGCCCCAAAGCAGTCAAACTCCCAATGGCGTCGCCATCGGGAGAGATGTGACAGACCAGCAAAGGCCGTCGCGCCGATTCGATGAGTTGACGCGCTTGTTCCAGGGCGTCCGGATCAAGCGACGGGTTTGTCGGGGTCGTCATGTTCCTCGCGTTCTTCGGGGGCCAATCCCTCGAGAATGCCAAATAAGTGCTCGCCGTAGGCCAGGGATGGGTCGTAGTGAAAGAGCAGTTCCGGCGTGTGGCGCAATCGCAACCGATCGCCTAGCTCACGCCGCAGCCATCCGGCGGCGCTGTCCAGCCCGGCCTGGGTCTCAGCTCGCTCTTCTTCGTCTCCCAATATGCTGAAGTACACGTCGGCCCGTTTGGTATCTGGCGTCACTTCGACGTCGGTGATGGTGACCATATTGAGACGGGGGTCGTTCGCTTTGCGGCTCAATAGTTTTGTCAGATATGTGCGGATCATATCGGAGATCCGTTGTTGGTATTTGGTTCCCATCGTTTAGCAAATTCTCCCTTACACGACCTCTTCACGTTTTTTGACGTAGAACTGGATCATATCTCCAATCTCGAAATCGCCGAAATTTTCCAACCCCACGCCGCATTCGAAACCAGTCTTTACCTCGCGCACATCCTGCTTGAATCGCTTGAGGGAGGAAACGTGTCCATCGTGTATCAATTGGCTGTCTCGAATGACGCGCGCGCGCGTATTGCGCCGAGCTTCTCCCTTGCGCACGAAACAACCCGCTATGTCGCCGATCCTGGGTATGTGGAACGTATCGCGGACTTCCGCCTCGCCGACTACGACATCCACGTAGGTCGGTTCCAGGAGGCCCTTCAATGCCATGTCGACTTCGTCCACGAGGTGGTAGATGATGTCATAAGTGCGAATGTCCACCCCTTCATTTTCCGCCATACGGCGGGCGGCCGAATCGGGATAGACCTGGAAACCGAAGACAATGGCCTGGGAGGCGATCGCCAGGTTGATGTCGGATTCGTTGATGTTGCCGGCGGCGGCGTGGATGATGTTGACCTTCAGGTCTTCTTTTCCCAGGCTCTCCAGTGAGTTGACGATAGGCTCGATGGAACCCTGGACGTCGGTCTTGAGGATCAGGTTGAGCTCTTTGATCTGCCCGGCCTGGATGCGGCTGGAGAAATCGTCGAGGGTGAACGCTCTCACCGGCCTGACTTCTTTGGCTTTCTTTTCCTCTTCTCGCCGGGCGACGATGGCGCGGGCGGTCTGTTCGTCCGGTACGACCTTGAACATGTCGCCGGCGTTGGGGACGTCTGAGAGCCCCAAGATCATGACAGGTGTCGAGGGGTGGGCTTCCTCAATCGATTCCCCCTGTTCGTCCAGCATGCGGCGCACCCGCCCCTGGGCCAGGCTGGCGACCACGACGTCGCCGACGTGCAATGTGCCGTTTTGCACCAGCAGTGTGGCCGTCGTTCCGCGTGTGCGGTCCAATTGACCTTCGAGCACTGTTCCCGCGGCCGGCCGGTCGGGGTTCGCTTTGATCTCGGTCGAATCGGCCACGAGCAGGATAGCCTCCAGCAGATCCTCCAGGCCGCTTTTCTGTTTCGCCGAGACCGGCACGCACAAGGTCGCGCCGCCCCAGTCGTCGGGGACGAGGTTCATCTCGGCCAATTGTTGTTTGACGACCTCCGGTTGGGCCGTTTGCTTATCGATCTTGTTGAGGGCGACGATGATGGGCACCCGGGCGGCCTGGGCGTGATTGATAGCCTCGACCGTCTGAGGCATCACGCCATCGTCGGCGGCGACGACCAAGACGGCGATGTCGGTCGTGTGCGCGCCTCGGGCTCGCATAGCTGTAAAGGCCTCGTGACCGGGCGTATCGAGAAAGGTGATGGAGCGTCCGTTGTGTTCAATTTGATGCGCGCCGATGTGTTGCGTGATACCGCCGGCCTCGCCAGCCTGGACGTCGGTCTCACGCATAGCGTCCAGCAGCGACGTCTTGCCGTGGTCCACGTGTCCCAGGACGGTCACCACCGGCGGACGCACCTTCAGGTCTTCAGGCGACTCGTTCGCGTATAGCCGTTCCCAGAGCAGTGTGGGGCTTTCTTCATCCGCCTCGTCGATGATGGGGGTTTCTTCTTTCGTTTGAAATCCCATCTCCTCGGCGACGATGGCGGCGGCGTCAAAGTCTATTTGCTGATTGATATTAGCCATTACACCGGCTTTCATCAGCTCTTTGATGACCACAATGGGGCTGAGGTCCAGTATTTCAGCTAACTGGCGCACCGTCAGAAAGTCTGGAATTTCGACGATTTTCTTTTCTTCGGTTTTTACCTGATCATTCATAGTATACCCTCATTTTCCTCTCTCGCGTGTGGAAATTATCAACGACGTGTCTGAAACCGTGAGTGATGCCTGCCAGTCCGTCGTTCAGTTCGTTTTTAGTCCTTGTTATGCGCTATCTTGCTCGGATTTCTCCGCCGGCAGAGTTTCGGGGAGCGATTTGGCATACGCTTGCAATAGTTGCGCCGCTTGATCGCTCACCTCGACCCGCAGCGCTCTACCGATGGCGCGCCGCTTGAACGCTTGTTCCCAGCAGGCGCGCTGACGACATAGGTAGGCGCCTCGACCGTTGCGTTTTCCGCTTTCGTCCACGACCACGTCGCCTTCAGGCGTGCGCACGATGCGCACCAGGTCGCGCTTGGGGCGGATCGTGCGGCAAGCGATGCAGATGCGCTGCGGCATCCGCTTTCGACGTCTAGGTTGCTTACTCATCTCTCTGCCCGCCTTCGGCTAATCCAGGTACTTTTCCCATTCCTCGGCCTGCCGGCTTCCCTTTCGTCGTCGCTTGGGGATGAGCATGCCGGTTTCTTCGTCGCGGACCAATTGCCGGCGGAGGCGACGTTCCCGGTCTCGATCTTCTTCGTGTTCATCTTCGAGCGTTTCGAACAATTCATCTTCGACGAATTTGGCTTTCTTACGCCCTTTCTCTTTCTCTTCCTCTTCTTCTTTTTCTTCGGGAAGGTCTTCCGCTTCCTTGGTTTCCTTTTCTTCTTCTTCCGGAACGGTCAGCGCTTCTTCGGCGGACGTTTCTACCGTTTCGATTTCTGGCGGGACCTCCGCCTCCGCCGCCATTTCGACGATGGTTTCGGCTTCGATCTCCGGCGCGCTTTCCACGGCCTCCTCGGCGACGGCGCTGGGTTCTTCAACGTCCGCCGTTTCGACCGCCTCCATCTCGACCGTCTCTATTTCAACCGCTTCCGTTTCATCCGCCTCTATCTCAACCGCCTCGATCTCATCCGCCTTGGGTAGGTCTAGATTTTCCAGACATTCCTTGATTTCCGAGAGACTCTTCGGCCCAATACCGTCCAGTTTTAGCAGGCCTTCGTCCCCTTCGGCTAGATGTTCCATCACGTCGCCGACATTTTCCAGTTCACTCCGTTCGAGGTGGCCCAATACCCGGCTGCTCAGCCCCATGTCGGTCAGGGGGATGTCGTAGGCCTGTTCTGCGATTTGAGCGCGTGCGGCTTCGATGGCGGTGCGACGTTCTGCTTTCGCCTCTTCGATGGCGGCGATGCGGGCCTTTTCTTCAGCAATGATGCGCGCTCGTTCCGCATTTCTCTGGGAGGCGTAATAACGTTGTACGCCCTCAATAACCTGCCGCATCACGAGCAATTCTTCATTGCTATAAGGCATATTTTCCTCCTCGTGTTGACGGAGGATGTTGGCCACTCTGGGCAATTGTTCGGCCGCTAAGCCCAGGTTGGGCAGTACGTTGTCGTCCTCGTTCACCTGTTGCATCGCCCATCGGGTCGCTTCGGTGACGCCCTGGATGTCGATGCGCCAACTGGTCAGCTTGGCGGCCAGGCGCGCGTTTTGCCCGGCCCGGCCAATGGCCAGGGATAATTGATCGTCGGGAACGATGACGTTGGCCGTTTTTCCCTTGGCCGGGTCGTCGTCTAATTGGACACTCAGCACTCGCGCGGGACTGAGGGCCTTGGCGATGAAGCTGGATGCATCGGGGTTCCACTCGATGACGTCAATTTTCTCGCCCCCCAGTTCGTTGACGATAGATTGGATGCGCACGCCTCGCATGCCGACGCAAGCGCCCACCGGGTCGACGCCGGGCTGTTTAGCGACCACGGCGACCTTGGAACGGGAGCTGGCCTCGCGAGCGATGGCCTTGATCTCGACCGAGCCATTGAAAATCTCCGGCACCTCCAGCTCCAATAAACGGCGCAGCATATTCTGGTGGCTGCGCGAGACGATGATACGCGGCCCCCGGCCCGTCTTGCGCACCTCGAGCACGTAAGACCTGAGGCGTTGATGGAGCGTGTAGCGCTCGCCGGGCGCCTGTTGGCTGCGCGGTAGAATGGCTTCGGTGCCATCCAGAGACAGCGTCACGACCTGGGACTTGATGTTTTGCACCGTCCCGTGGACAATTTCACCCTCTTGTTCGACGTATTGGTCGTAGCGCGCATCTCGTTCGGCCTCACGGATGCGCTGTAAGATGATCTGCTTGGCGTTTTGCGCTGCAATGCGACCAAAATCCCGTGGCGTGTTCTCGATCATTACTTTGTCGCCTATTTCGACGTCCGGGTCGATGGCGCGAGCGGTCGCCAGATCAACTTCCAATTCTGGATCGTCCACTTCCTCTGCCACCTGTTTTTCGATATAGACGCGTGCTTTCCCCGCCTCCATGTCGATTTCAGCTGTGATGTTCTGCTCTTCGTCCACATCTGCATTGCGGCGATAGGCGGACACCAACGCCATTTTTAGCGCATCTAACACGACTTCCTTGGATAGGCCGCGATCGCTGCAAATTTGATTGAATGCCAATAGAAAATCTGACTTCATACCTCTCTCCTGTTAGCAGGATTCCCACTGTCTGCTAACCCTTGCCTTGGTTTTAAAGTGGTTGCTGCTCAATTTGTTCTCGCCGGGTTATCGGGGCGACCATCCTACACAGACCCGACGCGCTCCGGCGGGGATTGGACCCGCTTTGAGCCAGTTATCCGAGTCTGACGTTGAATGCATGGCCATGGGCGTTCCTTGGGCCCCTTATACGAAGAAAAGTGGGGCTTGCCCACTTCTCCAGTAAGACGACCTTTATGACGCTGCGGATTATAACATAGACGGTATGAACACGCAAGTATTTTGGTTTTACAACTGCTCAGTTTGAGCGATCGCAAAACTAAAATGACGCGCTTTTGTAATTTTGTGGCCTTGCCTGGTTGTGCTATAATCATATCTGTCCGTATAGGTTGTGTTGGCGATTTGTCGAGAACGATGGTTTTGAGGAGATGTCATGACAGAAACGGCGAATAAGACCGCAGAAGAACTCACGTTGCGTAATCGCATTATTGGTCTCTTGTTGCGAGACGCTCGCGAGCGGGCCGAACGAAGTAAGCGCGAGTGTGCGGCAGCGTTGGGAGTCTCTTCCAGCACCATCACGGCCTACGAAGAAGGTCGTAAGTCGATTTCGTTGCCGGAACTGGAGGTGCTGGCCTACCTGACCGATTTACCGGTGGAGCACTTCTGGGGAGATACGCCCTCGCTTGTCCCCAAGCCGAAGCAGTTGCCATTGGAAGATATCTTGGCGTTGCGCCATCGGATTGTTGGCGCGCTTTTACGCCAGGCCCGCCTGGAAAAAGAATTTTCGCAAAAAGATATTGCTGACCTGTTGGGTTGTTCGTCCAGCCAGATATCAGCTTACGAGTATGGAGAGCGCCCCATCCCGTTGCCCGAACTGGAATTGGCGGCCAACCATCTCAACCTGTCGCTGGATTATTTTATAGATGAGCGAGAAGGCCCTGTCGGGGAATGGCATCAACGACAGGAAAACGTCAAGCGTTTCCATGATCTCCCGGAGAAGGTGCAGAAATTTGTCACTCAACCGCTCAATATCAAATACCTGGAGATTGCGATGCAGTTGGCAGAGATACCGGCCGGCGGTCTTCGGGCGATAGCGGAAGGATTACTGGACATCACGTATTGATCTAGGGCATATATGGAGGTGTGATAGTGGAAAAATCGAATTCGGCCCAGGAATTGAAGGAAGAAGGATTGCGATTGTTCCGGGAAGGCCTGTACGAGGAGGCTATCGACAACTTTAAAGCGGCGCAAGAGACGTTCGCCGCCGAGGGGAATGACGTTGAGGTATCCGAGATGACCAACAACCTCGGCGTGATCTATCGCTTGCTAGGACGCTGGGACGAAGCGATCGCCGCGCTCGAAGAGGCCCGAGACGCCTTTGTCCGTCTCGAAGACCGCGACAGGGAGGCCCAAACCCTGGGCAATCTGGGTGGATTGTACGCCAGCCAGGGAGAGCGTGTCAAGGCCCAGGAGATCCTGCGCCAGGCGGCCAATATCTTCGCCGACCTGGGGGACGACCAACGCCACGGGGAGACGCTGTTGGCGTTGGGGGTGCAGATGTGGAAAACGGGCGATCGAGGCGCGGGGTTATCCGTTTACGAGGCCGGTCTGCAAACGTTGCAGAAGCCCACGATTGGACAGCGCCTGTTGCGCGGGTTGTTCAATTTCCGCAATCGCCTGCTCGGCGGTGGGGCGCCTGCTGAAGAGGATGTCTCGTAGAGAGCGTGTAGGGGCGTTGCGCCTTCCCTCTCCAGTTCTTTCTCCAGTTCTCTCTCCAACTGAATAATAGCGCAAGAGGCCTGGGGATTCCAAAAGTGCGCTGGAATCCCCAGGCCTCATCATAGTGGGTGAGAGCGTCGGGCTAACTGCGCAACGTCGCCCCCAGCTCTTTCTCCAGCCGGCGGATGATTTTCCCCCGCTGTTTACCGACGGTGCCATCGGTCAACGTGCGGTCGTCGGCCTGGTACGTCAGCCGGTAAGCCAGGCTCTTCTTGCCCGCCCCGATCTGTTTCCCCCGGTAAACGTCGAATAGGACGACCGAGCGCAGCAATGGACGGCCGGTCTGGTCGATCAGCTCGCGGACGCGCTCGGCCATGATTTCCTCGTTCACCACGATGGCCAGATCTTCGTAGACTGGCGGGTGAATGGACAGGGGCGACATGACTTGCGTCGTCGTGCGCCAGGCTTCCAGTAACGTATCCAGGTCGAATTCCAGCACGCCGATGGGCTGATTGGGCAGATCGAAATTCTCGCGCACGATGGGGTGCAGTTCGCCCAGCACGCCCACGACAGTTTCCCCCACGCCGACCTCGGCGCATCGTCCCGGGTGCATAGCCGGATGCTTGCCCGGTCGGAAATCGCCCGTCAGACCCAAGCGGTCGAGCAACGCCTCCACGATACCCTTGAGATCATAGAAATTCATCAGCGACCGGTCCTGCCCCTCCAGCCAGGAGCGCGGTTCGCGGGGGCCGGTCAGCACGATTGACAGTCTCCGGGGTTCGTCGGGCAGCGTCTGGCCCTTGACCGGCAGGTAGACGGCGCCAATCTCGAAGATGACGACCCGATCTAGAAAGCGCAGGTTCTCGCGGGTCGTGTTGAGCAGAGAAGGCAACAACGTCCGGCGCAGGTAGGCTCGATCGGCCGATATGGGATTGCGCAAGCGCAGGTGATCGCTCGTATCCGGTCGCGCTTCTTGGGGCTGCAACTTCATTTCGTCCTCCAGGTCGATCAAGGAGTAGGTGATGACCTCGTCCACGCCGCAGCCGGTCAGGACGTCGCGCACTCGTTCCGCGCCTTCCAGACGCCAGTTGATTCGCTGGGGCGGCAGTTCGTCCTGGAGCAGAGTCCGTGGAAAACGGTCGTACCCCCAGATGCGTCCCACCTCCTCCACCAGGTCGATGGAGCGGGTGACGTCCTGGCGATACGTGGGCACTGTCACCTGATAGATGATGTTCGGTCGATCCTTTGCCGGTTCCACCTGGAACTCCAGGGATTCGAGAATACGCACGATCTCGTCGTTGGGGATCTCGACGCCCAGGATGCGGGCGGCGTGGTCTGGATCGAATTCGATGCTTCGCCGGGGCTGTTGGCCGGGATAGACGTCGCCGATGACGCGGAC
>DAOTUC010000323.1:0-6685 GCA_034437315.1 Anaerolineae bacterium | reverse complement strand
TTTAACGTCGTGCGAGGCATCGGGCCCACACGATTGCGGGCGCTGTTGGATTACTTCGGCGACCTGGAAAGCGCCTGGCATGCTTCGGAGATGGCGTTACGCAGCGCTGGCCTGGACCGCCGCTCATTGGAGAGCCTATTGGCGGCCCGCTCGTCGCTCGACCTGGACACGGTGTTAGCTCAGATTGAGGATGAGGGCGCGCACATACTGACGTGGGAATCGGCCGCCTATCCCCGCCTGCTGCTAGAGATCAACGCGCCGCCCCCGGTGCTCTACGTCAAGGGCGCGCTAACCGAGGCGGACGCCTGGGCCGTGGGCGTCGTCGGCACACGACGGGCCTCTGTCTACGGGAGAGAGGTCGCCCGCCGCTTGTCCGGATCCCTGGCCCGTAACGGGATCACCATCGTCAGTGGGATGGCCCGGGGGATTGACGCCGAGGCCCACCGCGCGGCGCTGAGCAACGGCGGGCGAACGATCGCTGTGCTGGGCTGCGGCGTCGATCTCGTATACCCGCCGGAACACCGGAAATTAGCCCGCGAGATTGAGAAAAACGGCGCCCTGGTGAGCGATTACCCGCTGGGAACGAAGCCGGAGGGTCGGAACTTCCCGCCGCGCAATCGCATCATCAGCGGGTTGAGCCTGGGCGTGCTGGTGGTGGAGGCCGGTCGACGGAGCGGCGCGTTGATCACCGCAGATTACGCCGCCGAACAGGGCCGGGACGTTTTCGCCATCCCCGGATCCATTATGACTAAAGGAAGCGTCGGGACGAACACACTCATCCAGGATGGGGCCAAGCTCGTGCTGACGCCCGAAGACATGCTGGAGGAATTGAATTTGACAATGGTCGCCGAACAGGTAGAAGCTCAGCAACTGCTGCCGACGAACGAGACCGAGGCGGCGCTACTGGATAAACTCTCGACTGAACCGGTTCACGTGGATGATCTGCAACGACAGATGGCGATGCCCATCTCTCAGGTGACCAGCACGCTGGCGATGATGGAACTCAAGGGGCTGGTGCGCCAGGTCGGCGGGATGAAATACATCACAGCCCGTGAATCGAGCGTAGAATACGTAGTGGAGTAAAATATGGCTTTTTATGCGTTAATTATGGCTGGCGGCGTGGGGACCCGATTGTGGCCTCTCAGTCGCCAAGAGCGGCCCAAGCAATCGCTCAAATTGGTGGGCGAGCGCACGATGTTTGAACACGCGGTGGATCGGATCGCCCCTCTCTTCCAACCAGAACACATCCTGGTCGTGACCGGCGCCGAACACGTTGACGATCTGAAAGCGCAAGCGCCGGAGTTACCAGACGAAAACTTCATCGTCGAGCCGCTGGGACGCGGCACGGCCCCGGCTATCGGGCTGGGCGCCATTCACCTGCGACGACAGGATCCCGACGCCGTGATGGCAGTGCTGACCGCCGACCACTTCATCACCCAGGTCGAGCGATTCCGGCGCGTGTTGACCACCTCGGAACAGACGGCCCAGGCCGGTCACCTGGTCACACTGGGCATCAAGCCCACATCCCCCTCGACAGGATACGGATACATCAAGCAGGGAGAGCAATTGGGTGTAATAGACGGCTTTCCGATCTTCAGGGCCGAGCGGTTCACCGAAAAACCGGGAGCCGAGACCGCCTTCCAGATGGTAGAGAGCGGCGAGTATTCCTGGAACAGCGGCATGTTCATCTGGCGCGTCGATCAGGTCTTGACCGAGTTCCAGCGGCAAATGGCCGATTTCTACGTCCAATTGGCGGAGATCGAGGCCACGCTGAACACACCCGGCTACGAGCCGACGCTGAAACGCATCTGGCCCCAGGTCGACAAGCAGACGATTGATTATGGCATCATGGAGGGAGCGGATGACGTCGTCGTCATCCCGGTCGACATTGGTTGGTCCGACGTAGGCAGTTGGACCAGCCTCGTCGAGCTATCCCCCTCGGACGAGGACGGGAACGTAGTCACCGGGGAGCACGTTGGGATCGACACCCGGAACACGTTGATTTTTGGAAACCGGCGACTCGTCGCGACCATCGGCGTGGAACAAATGGTCATCGTCGATACGGAAGACGCGCTGCTCGTGTGCCCAATGGATCGCGAGCAGGAAGTCAGAACGTTGGTAAAGAGATTGAAAGAGCAAGATAAGGGAGCGTATCTGTAACAATATGAAAGCATATTGTGTCAAGTGTAAAGAAAAACGAGAGGTAAAGGATCCCCAGGCGGTCTTTACCGGCGCCAGTACGCCGGCGACCCGCGGTGTATGCCCGGTGTGCGGGACGAAAATGTTCTGTATGGGCTATACGCCGGCCCACGAGGGGCTAGATCCCCAAGAGCATATGGTCCTATCCAAGAAGGCCAAGCATGACATGGCGACCAAGCCGGGGCTGGTGATCGTCGAGTCGCCAGCCAAGGCGCGAACGGTGGGACGCTTCCTGGGCAAGGATTACATCGTGCGCGCCTCCGTGGGCCACGTCCGGGATCTGCCCTCAAATCGGATGGGCGTCAACATCAAGAACGATTTTGAACCTCGTTACATCGTGCCCGCCAAACGGAAGGACGTGGTGCGAGAACTGCGCAACGACGTCAAGAACTCATCGGAGATCTATCTGGCGACCGACCCCGATCGAGAGGGAGAGGCGATTTCTTGGCATTTGACCGAGGCGCTCCAATCCGCCATTCAATGGCGCGCCGTCAAACGGGTGGAATTTCACGAGATCACCGGGGACGCGATCGAACACGCCTTCAGCAATCCCCGGGAGATCGACATGCAGCGCGTAGAGGCGCAACAAGCCCGGCGAATCCTGGATCGCATCGTCGGCTACACACTAAGCCCACTCTTGCGCGATAAAATGGGCCGGCGAGGGCTTTCGGCCGGCCGGGTGCAGTCTGTGGCGGTGCGCCTGGTCGTGGACCGAGAACGGGAGATTGAGGCGTTCGTACCGGACGAGTACTGGTCGCTCGAGGCGGAGTTAGCCAAACAGGAGGAAACGCCCCAGACATTCTGGGCCCATTTACATCGCATCCGGGGCGAAAAGCTCGATTTGCAAAGCCAGGCCGAGGTCCAAGTGATCATCGACGACCTGGAACAATCGACCTACACCGTGACAAACATCAAAGAGGGCCAACGACGACGACGCCCCTCCCCACCCTTCACGACCAGCACGATGCAGCAGGAAGCCTCCCGCCGCTTGCACTTCACCGCGCGGCGGACGATGCGATACGCCCAACAACTCTACGAGGGGGTCGACCTGGGCGACGGGCCGGTCGGCCTGATCACTTATATGCGCACCGATAGCGTCAACGTGGCCGAACAGGCCCAGGCGGAAGCCCGCCAGTACATCGAGGAGAAATACGGCAAGAAATATATGCCGGAGGAAGCGCCGCAGTACAAGACGAAGGCCAAGGGCGCCCAGGAAGCGCACGAGGCGATCCGACCCACCAGCGTCTTCCGCACCCCCCGCGACCTCAAGCCGTTTCTCGATCGCAACCAATACCGGCTCTATCGCCTGATTTGGCGCCGTTTCGTATCCAGCCAGATGTCGCGGGCAGTCTACGACACCATCGCGGTCGAGATTGAAGCCGGCCTCTCGGAAGAAGCGCGACCTTACCTCTTCCGCGCCAGCGGTTCCAGCCTGCGCTTCAAAGGATTCCTGATCGTCTACGAAGAGGCCAAGGACGACGAAGATCGAGAGGAAGCCGAGGGCACGCGAGAGGAGATACCGTCTCTGGCGGTCGATGAACACGTCGACCTGGTAGAACTGCTGCCGGACCAGCACTTCACACAATCGCCGCCCCGTTTCAGCGAGGCGACGCTGGTGCGCGCGATGGAAGAGTACGGCATCGGGCGGCCCAGCACCTACGCGCCGACCCTTTCGACCATCCAGCAACGGGCCTACGTCCAGCGCCGCGAGGGCCGTCTTTATCCCACCGAAGTCGGCATGGTGGTCAACGATCTGTTGGTCAAATACTTCCCCGACTACATCGACACCGATTTCACGGCCCAGATGGAGGAAGATCTGGACCAGGTCGCTGAGGGCGAGCGAGAGTGGACGCCGGTGCTGCACGATTTCTACGAGCCCTTCGCCGAAACCCTGGAACACGCCAGAACGTCTATGCCGGACGTGGAGATGGGCAATCAGCCCACGGGGGAGCTGTGCCCGGAATGCGGCAACCCACTGATCTACAAATACGGGCGCTACGGGAAATTCATCGGGTGCAGTAATTTCCCGGAGTGTCGCTATAGCCAGCAGATTCTGATCAAGACCGGCGTCAAATGCCCGGCGTGCGACGGCGAGCTGGTCGAAAAGCGGACGCGCCGGGGACGCACCTTCTACAGTTGCTCGAACTATCGCAACGACGACGAGGAATCCTGTCAATTCGCGGTGTGGAAACGCCCCATCCCCCACCCCTGCCCAGAATGCGGCGGCCTGTTAACCGAAGGTCGCAAGGGATGGGCCAAGTGCGTGGCCTGCGAAGAGGAAATTGAGCTAGAGAATCTACCTGAAGAGCGTCTTAAATAATGGATGATTTACTAGAACAATTCCTGGATTACCTGGAAAGCGTTCAGGACGCATCCCCGTACACCATCAAGAATTATCGCAACGACATCGGTCAGTTTTTGGCCTATTGCCAGGAACAAGCGGTCGACTCGATCGCCCAGGTGGACCGGTCCCTATTACGGCAATATCTGGCAGAACTAAACGATGTCGGTTACGTTAAAGCCAGCATCGCGCGGCGGGTGTCGGAATTGCGTTCATTTGGCGACTTCCTGGTGCGCGAAGAGGCGGTGGATCATAATATCTTCCGTATGATCAACGCTCCCCGGGTTCCCAAGCAACTGCCGGAATACCTGACAGTGCCCGAAATCGAGGCCCTGCTGGCGACGACGGATGTGTCGGAACCACTAGGGATGCGCAACCGAGCCGCCTTTGAAGTGTTGTACGGAGCGGGCTTGCGAGTCGGCGAACTGGTCGCGTTGGACGTCGGAGACGTCGATCTGGATTTTGGGCAAGTACGAGTTGTGGGCAAAGGACGCAAGGAGCGGGTAGGCCTGCTCGGCCGTCCAGCCATCAGCGCCGTGCGACTCTACCTACACAACGGCCGGCCGGCGCTGTTGGGGCGACATCCATCCAGCGCCCTGTGGCTCAACCACCGAGGCGGTCGCTTGACAGTGCGCGGCGTAGCCTACCTCCTAGCTCAAACCGCCAAACGGGCCGGGCTTAACACGCGCGTCTCGCCCCACATGCTGAGACATTCCTTCGCCACCCATCTCCTGGACGGCGGGGCGGATCTGCGCATCGTGCAGGAGCTGCTGGGACACGCCAACCTCAGCACAACCCAGGTCTACACCCACGTCAGTCGCAGCCACGCGCGCGAGGTCTATCTGCGCGCCCACCCCCGAGCCCATCCACGAGATGCGGAAGAAAATTTGCCCTAGTTCTCTATCTATGGTAAAGTAAGTTTGTAATAAGATATTGTTTATGGTACAATGAAGTCGATGGTGACAAACGCGAGTTTTTTTGCAAGGATGCTGCAAGCATAGACAGGGAGGACGAAATGGAAACCATCCTGCAAGTCTTTCAACAGCGCAAGACATTGGTGATATTGATAGGCGGGATTATACTCGGTCTAATTCTAGGATTGGTCTACGCCTGGGTGATCAACCCGGTCAAGTGGACGAATACCGCGCCGAATCAATTGCGCGCCGACTTTCAGAAGGATTATATCGCCTGGATCGCAGAAGAGTACGCGCCCACCGGCGACCACGCTGGCGATATAGCATGGGTCCGCGAAAAGCTAGGCGCGGAGCTTTGGGAACAGAAAGCGTTAGCGCAAACGATCGAGAAAGTGGCGCAGGAGAAAAGCGGCGAAGAAGCCGTTCGACTGCGCGCGTTAGCGGCGGCGCTAAATCTGCCTGACGTCCCGGTAGAACCGGCCCCCGACGACGAGACGGCGGAAGAAACAGGCGGCGGATTGAGATCCGGCGTGGCGATCTGCGGCGTCCTGGCGCTCGTCGCGTCCGTTGTGCTACTGGTGTATCTCCTTTACAATTATCTCAAGGGAAAACCAGGAAAAGCGAAACCCGGCGTTGGACAGTTTGCAGAAGGCGGCGTCCCATCCCACATAGCAGATTGGGAGGCGGACGCCGATGGGCCGCCGTTGGCCCAGTTCAGCACATCCTACACCCTGGGCAATGACCATTACGATCCCTCGTTTAGCATCGAACTGGAAAACGGCGAATTCCTGGGCGAATGCGGGATGGGCATCTCGGAACGTATCGGCGACAATACCCCCAACAAGATCACCGCCTTCGAGATTTGGCTGTTCGATAAGAGCGATATCAGAACGGTGACCAAAGTGCTCATGTCGGAATACGCCTTCAACGACGAGGCGCTGCGGGCCAAGCTGGCGCCCAAGGGCGAACCGATATTGGCCAAAGAGGGCCAAGAATTCATCCTGGAAACAAAGACGATAAGCTTGCGCGCCCGTGTTATGACCGTTCAATACGGAGACGATGCGCCAGCCCACAGCTTCTTCGAGAAGCTGGCGGTCGACCTGGCGGCCTGGCCACTTGCAGACCCATCGGATAATATGCCTGTACCCGGCGCAACGCCCATCGCCTGACCCGATCATTTGACCCAGATAATCAATCCCCCCCGTCTCGCGATGTGACGGGGGGTTTTTTT
>DAOTUC010000322.1:0-6152 GCA_034437315.1 Anaerolineae bacterium | reverse complement strand
GAGACTCTTCGATGACAATCCGGGCGCTCTCCTGGCAGCGAGCAACATCAAGATGATGAGCGAGGACGACGACGTGTTGGCCCAAGGGATCCAGGAAAGCCCTTACGCTGTCGGTTTCTTTGGTTACGCCTACTACCGGGCGAACAGCGCAACGTTGCGAACGCTGCCGGTGGATGGAGTCGAGCCGAGACCGGAAACAGTCGACCTGGGCGCTTATCCCCTGGTGCGTCCGCTGTTCATCTACACTGCCGGGGAGACTCTCAATATGAAGCCCCAGACGGCGGCGTTTCTCAACTTCTACCTGCGTCAGGTCAAACACTACATTGTCGATGTGGGGTACTTTATGCCGGATGAGGAAGCTTACCAGGAAGCGATCCGGTGTTTCAACCAGGCCATTCAGTAACCGTATGCCGGACGTGGCCAAGTTCTCCATCGGGGCGGAGGGGGCGGACGCCGCGCATTAGGGAGAGGTGAAGAGTGACAGAGCTCAAACCCCAAACATCGTTGCACACACTCCTAAACATATTTTTAATCCTCACGGTTGTCAGTGGAATTCTACCCGCAGTGACTGGCAACCTCTGGTTGCCGCCCCAAACACTTGCACTTCCCCGGAATCTGTAGTATAATTTGAACGTTCGTATATTCGCATATTCAAATATACGGATACTTCAATACTTGGAAAATCTGGTTTATCCCATTACCTCACCCATTACTTCATAAGGAGTTGCGCAGTTGAAGGAGAAGGGAGTCGGAAAATGAAAGTAGCTGTTGCATCTATGGGGACGTCGCCGGAGGCGTGGGTGGGCATCCGCTTTGGCAGATGTTCCCAATTCCTGGTCTTCGACCTGGAGACAGCGGGGACGCCTCCCATGGCGTACGTCATCGTCAGCGTCCCGCCGAGCGCCGAGGAAGCGGCGCAGGCCGAAGACCCATCCCGCGTAAGCCTGGCGGCCATACGCGCGATCGCCGAGCAGGGGGTCTCGGTCGTCATCACCGGTCACATCAAAGAAATATGCCGCCAGACGCTGTTCAACCTGGGCATCGACGTCATCGACGGCGTGGAAGGGATGACCGTCCATGAGGCTGTCGAGCGATACCGGGCCACCGGCCTGGAGACCCCCGATTCGCGCGTCGGCCTCCCCACCCGGATCGCCGTCGCCGCCCGGGGCGAGGGCCTGGACGCGCCGCTGGAGATCCACTTCGGCGTGTGCGCCTCCTTCATCCTGGTCGACCCCCTCACTATGGATTGGGAAGTCATCCAGATCGAGCCAGGCGCCCCATCAGAGGAGAAAGAGGACGTCAACGTGGAGAGCATTCGCACCGTCGTTCAAAACGGCGCTACGGCGCTCATCACCCCCCACATCCACCCGGAATGCTGTATGGCGCTGCGCGCTTTGGCCGTCTCCGTCTATCTCGCCCCAGAAGGCATCACGGTGCGCGAGGCGGTCGAGCGCTACGAACAGGGGGAATTAGAAGAATCGCTCGTCACCCCATTCAATCATTTAAACGCAGGAGGCAACGGATGAAAATAGGCATACTCGTCTTGGAAGGCCCCTACCAACACCAGGCCGCCGATTCGGCCTATTATTTCGCCAAGGCGGCGCTGGCTCGGGGGCACACCATCACCGGCATCTTCCTCTACACCGACGGCGTCAACAACGCCAACGGCTACATCAAGCCGCCGGGCGAGCGCAACATCGGCGAGCGCTTCAGCGAATTAGCCGCTCAAGGCATCGACGTGATCGCCTGCACTGCATGCGCCCGCTTTCGCGGCTTCCGGCGGGATATGGTATCGGAAAACGTCAAGTTGGGCGGCCTGGGCGCTCTGGCCAATCAATTGAGAGAAGCCGAGCGCTTCGTCACATTTGGAGATTAGAAATTCGAGGAGAAACCGATGAGTGAACAAGTAGCCATTCTGATGCGCAAGGCCCCCTACGGATCGGTCTACGCCGCCGAGGGTTTCCGTTCGATGATGGGCATCGGCGTGTTTGAGATGGACATCAGCGTCATCTTCGTCGACGACGGCGTCTACACGTTGGTCAAAGGCCAGGCCCCCGAAGCGTTGGATATGAAACCCCTGGGCGAGGGCTTCCCGATGTTGCCCGATTTCGGCGTGGAAAAATTCTACGTCCACGACCAATCGCTGAACGAGCGGGGTCTGTCCGCGGACGACCTGGTGGTCGACGTGGAGATTATAGACGACGCCGGCGTCGCCCGCCTGCTCGAAGAGGTCGGCGCTATCCTGCCATTTTAACACTTCGTCTAAAGACAGGAAAGACAGGAGAGACATATGCTGTACATGGTGAATAAATCCCCCCTGATGTTCAAAAATCTGGAATCCGCGCTGCGCATCGCGCCCGCCGGCGCGCCAATCTTGCTATATGAAGACGGCGTGTATGGCGCCATCAAAGGGACGGCCGCCGAGGCGGTAGTCGTAGACGCGCTGGAGAAGCGCCCCGTCTACGCTCTCAAGCCGGACCTGGACGCGCGGGGGCTGACCGCCTTGCTCGACGGCGTCGAAACGATAGACTACGACGGATTTGTCGCATTGGTAGAGGCGCATCACGTCGCACCCTGGTTGTAACCTTACGAGAGAATTCAGGAGGAAAAATCAAATGGACGTAAAAGTCGATCAAGTACAAGATTCTATCGGGCAATTATGCCCTATGCCCATCGCCTTCCTGGCCAAAAATATGAAGAAAATGGACGCCGGGCAGGTACTCGAGATCCAGGCCGACGATGAAGGCGCCCGCGCCGACATCCCAGCCTGGTGTGAGCAGACCGGCAACGAATTCCTGGGCGAAGAAGCGGACGACGGCTTCTCCCGCTATTACGTGCGCAAGGCGGGCTAGAGATGAGCGGCGAAAGCAGCAAAGCGACCATCGTCGTCTTCAGCGGCGAGATGGACAAGGTATTCGCCGCTTTCATCATCGCCACCGGTTGCGCAGCCGCCGGGATGGACACGACGCTCTTCTTCACCTTCTGGGGGTTGAACGCCATCAAAACGGGGGAACCGATCCAGGCGAAGAGCTTTCTGGGTAAGATGATGAGTGTGATGAACCGGGGCGGCATCGACCGCCTCAACCCATCCCGCTTCAGTTTCGGCGGCGTCGGCCGCGCGCTCTTCGGCAAAATGATGAACGACAAAAACGTCGCTTCGTTGGAGGAACTGCGCCAGATGCTCATCGACCTGGACGTCCACATGATAGCCTGCAAAATGAGCATGGATGTCCTGGAAATCACCCGCGACGATCTGATTCCAGAGGTCGAGAGCGTCGCCGGAGTCGCCGCCTTCGTCAAGGAAGCCGCCGGCTCGCAGATTCAACTCTTTATCTGAGTGATGGAGCGTCAAGTGGATCAAACGTTAACGGAGGAAATCAATCTTTTACACGCCCAAATCTGCCAGAGCCTGGCCGACCCCACGCGCATTCTCATCCTGTACCTGCTGGACGAGCACCCCCATTACGTCTCGGAACTGACGGATAAGCTGAACGTCAGCCAACCCACCGTCTCCCGCCACCTCAAGGTGTTGCGGGAACGGGGGTTGGTCACGGCGACGCGCGAGGGCAACACGGTCCATTACACCCTGCACGACCGACGGGTCATCCAGGCCCTGGATCTACTACGCGAAGTGATGGCCGATTCGCTGGCGGAACAGGCGGAACTGGCGGAGGCGGTCATTAGATAGCCAACATGCGTTCCTCCAGCTCGCCCAGATGCACGCGCGCCGTGAGGTCCAGGCTCACCGGAGAGACCGACACAACGCGGTCGATGACCAGAGCGTAGATGTCGGAATCCGGCTCGACGCGGCTGAGGTCGGGGTTAGAATCGTAGCCAATGGGCTTGGCCCCCGCCGCCCGTTCCTCGGCGGAAGCGGCCGTGGGGACAAAGTAGGGATGCCGCGAAATACGGGTCAATCGCCAGGCCGTATCAGGCGTCGCGTCGCCTGGCACATCGACCTTCAACCCATCGACGTCAAACGGCAATTCAGCCCCTAACATCCAACGGGCGAAATAGCGGGCAAAATGGATCGCCGCGCTGAAATCCACGCCGTCGGAGGGGGCGTAATGGGTCTCTCGAGGCGTCTCCAGAGAGACGGCGAGCGCGGGAACGCCGCTGACGGCTCCCTGAAGCGCCGCGCCGACGGTGCCGGAAATCGTGACGTCTGATCCCAGGTTCTCGCCGTAATTGACGCCGGAAACGACCAACGCGGGTCTGGCGGGCAATAAACCAAGCATCGCGCCGGCGACGACCAGAGCGGGCGAGGCGTCTATCTGATGGGCGGCGACCGGCTGACCATCCAATTCCAGCGAATAGGGCTCCGCGCCTCCCAAAATATCCCCAGACATTGAGCGTCCAGCGCCCGACCACTGGCAGGCCGGCGCGACGACGTGAACGTCTCCCAGGGGAAGCACCGCCTGGACAGCGGCGAGCAATCCAGGCGATGCAATCCCATCGTCGTTGGTGACTAAAATGATGGGCGGGGTGTCTGTTGATAAATCATTTCGTTTGAACATGTGCTCCTTGAGTTGATGGGTTATTTGGGCGCTAGGGAAGGGTTGTTTCGGCGCTGCCCAGCAGCGCCAACGGGTGCTCGTCCTGATATTGGACACCCCACACCTCCACGGTATAAGCGCCCGCTTCTATACCGCTCAACGTGGCGGTGATGGGATACCCACACCAACACCGGCAGACCTCCCCGGCGTTCGACTCGATGACCTTGAGCACGTCGCCGTCTCGCCCGACGGCTAACGCCGGATAGGCGCAACACACGTAATACAGGTTCTGCTCGACGTCAATCGCGCCATCTCGCGCCGAAACCTCGACGCCGGCCCAATCATCGGCCTCTTCCGCCGTGATGCGCTCATCACACTCCCCCACGCTGTAGGTGTACGTGGGCAAGGGTTCAGCAAGCGTGACCTCCCCGTCCGATTGAAGCGTCCCCTGCCACACGACGCCGGCCCGCTCGTGAAACAGTTTGCTCTCATAATCCGGCCGGGGGATGACGTTGTACGTCATCTCCAACGTCCAATCGCCGCCGCGCCATGCCAAAGTCACGCTGCCCAGCAAGCCTTCCTTGGTGATGTCCTGCTTGCTCCAACCCTGGATCTGATCCAGCCCCAGGCCAGGATGAGTGCGCTTGAGATGGCTCAACAGTTGCTTGAACGCGCCGTCGGGGTCTTCCAGGCCCCGGCTAGACTCGCAACGGACGACGTTGTTACCGTGCTCGTCGGTGTGGACCTCGTAGGTCTCCCCACCCGCTTCCAGCACGAACTTGTAACCGGGCGTGATGACCTGGGCGTACATCACGCCCGGCTCAGGGCACCCCAGACTGGCGTCGGGCCAATCGACCGCTTCGGACGAGACGACCGTGATCTGATCGGCCGAGACGCCCAGCTCCCGCGCCAGAAAATCGACGGCCGCCGCGCGGGCCGGATTGGCGGGCGGCGTGGGAAGCGGGCTGCTCTCCGGCTCAGGCAACGGGCTTTCGTCGGACGCCGGTTGGGCCGGAGTCGCCGTCGCGACCTCTTCCTCCGATCCGGCAGGTTCAGTCTCAACGATGGGCGTCGGTTGGGGGCGCGCTCGACACGCCGCCAGGGCGAAAATCAACAAAGAAACAAGCAAAATATATCTCGTTTTCATTTTTCCTCCATTTATCCTCGGAATTTTCTACACTCGCTCTACGTCATTATAGACGCCAACCAGCGTCCATTTGTTCCGCCTGCTCAAAGCACACATGATAAGCGATTCCACTAAACAAGCAAGCGGCTGGGTTCCATACTTGCCGATAACACGTAAGTGAGGTAAACTCTACAGGTCAAACGCAGCCATGGAGATACCCTCTCAAAAACTCACCCTTTCGATTTTGGTTCTCTGGGATTTCGCATGGCGAGACCCTAAAGGTTTTGCTCAAGGCCGCGCAAACAACGTTTTTGCCTTAAACAATGACCTTTTTCCATCAAAACCAGCGCAAAAACCTTTGGGGTCTATGATGGGCCATGCGAAATCCTGAAGACCCTCGATTTTTAAAGCGCGGAAAACGGGTTGAGAGATCGCCATTTTACCACAAAGTGAGGGAATTAGGCGAAAGTGTAGAACGGACGTGCTTTTCGGCCAAGACACCCCGGCGGCGTCACCGGCCAGGGCTCCGT
>DAOTUC010000321.1:0-2789 GCA_034437315.1 Anaerolineae bacterium | reverse complement strand
ACTCCTCATGCAGTATATGCCTGATGATAGGTCTAAAGTGCGTTGCACCTCACAAATAACACCAAAACCAAAGGAGTAACCCTGCCCTATGCCTCAAACAGAAGCCATCACCCTGACCAACCAACAAGCACGGCGCGTCCTCCTGGCCCATCAGGGCCTGTGGCCGCCCCACGACCTGCACGGCAAGGCTGGCGCGCTCGACTACATCCGGCGCGTCGGCTGCCTCCAATTCGACCCGCTCGACATCGTGGGCCGCAATCCCGATCTGATGCTGCAAGCACGCGTCGCCGACTATCGCCCCGCGATGCTCCAGGAGCTGCTGTACGAGGATCGCAAGCTGGTGGACGGCTGGGACAAGAACGCGGCCCTCTACCCCGTGGAGGATTGGCCCTACTTCCAGCGCCATCGCGACGCCGCCCGACGTCATCCCGGCAAGAGCAAGGAGGCCGTCGAGGCCACCCTCCCTCAGATCCGGGAGGAGATCGAAGCACGCGGCCCGCTCTCTTCGATTGACATCGACCTGGACCGCAAGGTCAAATGGTCGTGGGCGCCGACGCGACTGGCGCGAGCAACCTTGGAAAGCATGTACGCCTGGGGCGAGTTGATCATCCATCATCGCGTGCATACGCGCAAGGTGTACGACTTCGCGCATCGTCATCTGCCGGAGACCTTGCTCGCCGCGCCCGACCCCAACGAGACGCTGGCAGCCTATCACGATTGGTACGTCCGCCGGCGCATCGGGAGCGTGGGGCTGCTGTGGAATCGATCCGGCAGCGCCTGGCTGGGGATGGACGGCATCAAGAGCAAGGAGCGCACCGCCGCCCTGGAGCGGTTGATGGCACGTGGTGAGGTTATCCAAGTACAGGTCGCGGGCATCGATCCGCCGCTCTATCTACGAAGCGCGGACAAGCCCCGAATAGATGAAGTGCTAAATTCCCCCACCCCATCGCCCCACATCGCCATCCTCGCGCCCTTGGATAACCTGCTCTGGGATCGCCGCTTCATCGAGGAACTCTTCGACTTCTCCTACGTGTGGGAGGTCTACAAGCCCGCCGATGAGCGAGAGTACGGCTACTACGTGTTGCCCGTGCTCTACGGCGACCGCTTCGTGGCCCGCTTCGAGCCGACCTTCGACCAAAAGACAGGGGTGTTGAGCGTCAAGGGCTGGTGGTGGGAACCCAACATCCAGCCCGACGCGACGATGGAGGCGGCAATAATCACAGGCGCGCGGAACTTTATGCGCTACTTAGGCGCCCGCGCGATTCACTTGCACGATGACGTGACGGAGGAAGCAATCTTACAAAAAATCAACGGATAGTTTCGCAGAGAGATTCTTTTCTCTGTGTCCCTCTGTGCATTCTCGGTGCTGCCCTGGGTTCAAATCAGCCAGCCTGCCAGTTCTTTTGACTAATTGACTATACGTCGAAGGACTATCCAACTACTTTAAAAGGAGGAACAAACCCCAATGAACACCCTAACCCGTGACGCATTCAACCGCGCGCGCGATTTCATCAAGACCCAGGCGCGGAGGGTGGATCGCGCGCTTTTCGAGCATCGATTTGAGGACGCGCCCGCCGAGCGCGTCGCTGCCGCGCTCTCGCGCTACCAGAACGCCGATGGCGGCTTCGGTCACGCGCTCGAGCCGGACGTGCGCACGCCCCATTCGTCAGCGCTGGCGACCGGCCACGGCCTGACACTGCTCAAGGATCTGGGCTTCTCGCCCGCACATCCGATGGTAGCCCAGGCCGTGGTCTACCTGCACGAGACCTTCGACAAGGAACATCAGGTCTGGCGCGTGATCCCGCCGGAGGCCAACGATGCGCCGCACGCCCCCTGGTGGCACGACGAGGAGGGCAGCCTGGCTCGCACCTTCGATGACTTCCTCGTCATCCCCCGCGCCCAGATCGTGGGACTGCTGTACCACCTCTCCGCGCAGGCCCCCACCGACTGGCTGGCAGACCTGACCGAGCGAACCGTCGCCGACATTGAAAGCATCGAGCCGTTCGGTTCGGGAGGCGGAGACGACCTCAAGTACGCGCTCAGCCTGGCCGAAACCCCGGCGCTGCCGCAGCACTGGCAGGGTCGCCTGATGCGACGCATCCGCGCCGTAGCGCCCGCCGTCGTCAGTCGGGACCCGGCGGCGTGGGACACCTACACCATCACACCGCTCAAGGTCGTCTCGTCGCCGGATTCGCCGATTCTGGACTTGATCGAGGATGCCGTTCAACGTCACCTGGACTACCAGATTGCCCACCAGAGCGTGGATGGAAGCTGGGACCCGGTCTGGACCTGGGGCGATGCTTATCCCGATGGCTGGGCGAAGGCGAAACAGGAATGGCGGGGGATTCTAACGTTGGAGACGTTGACCGTCCTGCGCGCCTTTGGGCGCATCGAGGACGTCTCTTAGCGCCAGTAGTTCCAATATAGGTGAAGAAGATGCAGCGAAAAGTCAGCTTACTCGCTTTGATTATTGCCTTGCTCATAACTACGTTATTTGCCCGCGTTGTTCAGAGCCACGCCGCGCCTCCATCTGCGCCCGGCGATCTCCAGGTGGGCGGTTTCCCCGGCGGTCGAATTCGCGTCGCCTGGACCGACAACGGAACTGACGAAACCACCTTCGAGATCGAGCGTAGCGAGGGAGATCGGAATGGATACACACGGTTGACGACCGTGCCAGCGAACACGACGGTCTACACCGACGCCACGGTGACCCTGGAAACCACGTACTGGTACCGGGTGCGCGCGTGCAACGACGATGGGTGCTCGGCCTATTCCAAAGACAGCTACAA
>DAOTUC010000320.1:0-4544 GCA_034437315.1 Anaerolineae bacterium | reverse complement strand
CCTGGAATTGGCAGAGGATCAGATGGGAACGTGGATCATCCCCCTCGACCGGGATACAGACCGGGCCATCATCGCTATCTCCGGGCTGGCGCCGGTGACGACCGAGATCGGATCGTACAGTTACGAGATTACAGCTGCTCCATAAGTTGGGGCTGGTTAACTTGATAATGGCACATTTGTCCCCGGCGAATAAATTCGCGGGCCACAACTGCATAGTCGGCCTACGCCGACTATAAACTAACCTGCGAGGCAGGTTTTGCAGTGCGTGATTTTTACGCGCTGTAGCCACGCGGTTTTAACCGCTGTGCGCTTTAATGTGCCATTGTCAAATTAAGAAGGAGGACAAAAAAAATGAAAAAGTACCATCTTCTATGGGCCATCGGACTTGGACTCGGCCTGACTCTCGCCCTCTTTGCTCTTCTGAAACCGCCCGCCGTACCCGCCCGCGCGGACTCTGGCGTCTACTACGTGCGCGCTGGCGGCGACGGTGATTGCCTCTCGACCACGACCCCGTGCGGCAGCATCCAGCAGGCCATTGGCCTGGCTGGCCTTCCCGGCGACGAGGTCCGGGTCGCCGCCGGCGTCTACACCGAATACCTGGTCATCAGCAACAGCGTCAAAGTCCTCGGCGGGTGGAACGTCACGTTTACGACCCGCAGCATCACCGGCGCGCCATCCATCGTCAATAGCAAAGTCGGCGACGACGTCACACACACGGTGCGCATCGACGCGCCGGACGAAGCGGTGACGCTGGACGGCTTCACCCTGCGCAATGGCCGGGACGGCATCCACGTCTACAGCGGCGCCGTCACCGTCACCGCCTGCACCGTCGAGCGCTTCACCCGTCAGGGGATCGAGATTGACGGCGGTTCCTCGTCCGGGAGGATTTTACTCCAGCACAATCACGTCTGGAACGGGGAACGGGAGGGGATCGAGATCGACGGCGGCGTGGTCGATGTCCTCTCCAATACGATCGAAAACGTCGGCCGCCACGGCGTCTCGGTGCGGGGCGGCGAAGCGCTCGTTCGGGGGAACACCGTCCTGACGGTCGGTTCCGATCTTGAAAACGAGTATTATGGCATTGAGGTCAGCGGCACGCACACCGTCGTCGGCAACGTCGTCCGTGGGGTGGGCGACAACGGCGTCTACGCCCACGGCGGCGACGTGAGCATCGTCGACAATCACGTCGAAGACGTCGGCGGCGACGGCATCCGGGTCGACGCGGATTGCCCCAGCGCCGAGATTCGCGGCAACACGGTCTACAGCACCGTCAACGACGGCATTGACGCCCGCGCGCAGACCAACACCATTTTCTCCAACACGCTGACGCAGATCGGCAAGGACGGCGTCCACATCGAGGGTGTCCCGGAGGCCGAGATTGCGTTCAACACGGTCTACAGCGCCGGCAAGGACGGCATCGACGCGGAGGGGACGGACGCCTTCACTATCACCCACAACGTCATCGGCCCCAACGTCGGCGCGGAGGGGATCAAGGTGCGGGACGCCGGTGAGTCCCTGTTCACCCTCATCCAGCACAATCGAGTGCAGCAGGTCGGCGACGACGGCATCGACGCCCGCGCGCAGTCCAACACCATCCTCTCTAACACGCTGACGCAGATCGGCAAGGATGGCGTCCACGTCGAGCACGTCCAGGCCGCAGAGATCACGTTCAACACGGTCTACAGCGCCGGCAAGGACGGCGTTGACGCCCAGGGCGCGAATGCGTTCACCATCACCCACAACGTCATCAGCGTCACGGTCGATGGGGACGGCGTCAAGGTGCAAGAGGTCGATAGGGTGATTGTTCGAGAGAACCGGATCAACGACGCGGGCGACGACGGCGTCGACGCCCGGGCGGTCGCTAACATCATCAACCACAACGTCGTCGCCGATAGCGCCAACAACGGCCTCAAGTTGGATGGGACGACGACGGCGACCATCGAGGCCAACCAGGTCTACGGTTCCGGCGAGGCCGGCGTCGACCTGGACGACGTCGGGGCCTTCACCCTCACCAACAACGTCATCGCCGACTCGCTCACCCATACCATCCTGATCCAGACCGCCGCCGCGCCTCACAACACGCTCTACCACAACACGCTGGTCGGCAGCCCCAGCGGGCGGCAGGGCATCGGCATCGAAATCCAGACGAGCGGTGTCACGCTCACCCTGGTCAACAACATCGTCGTCAGCCACACCGTCGGCGTCTCGCATGTGATTGGGTCGGGAACCGTCGTCAGCAACTCGCTCCTGTGGGCCAACGAGGGCGGCACCCTGGCGCTCAGCGGCACCCTGTCCGTCTTCCTGGATCCGCTTTTCGTCGATCCGCCTAACCGGGATTATCACTTGCGAGACGATTCCCCCGCGATAGACGCCGGGGCCGACGTCGGCGTGTCGGTCGATTTCGAGGGGGATCGCCGCCCGATGGGCGCTGGGCCGGACATCGGCGCCGACGAATTCGACGCCAGGGATAAATTTATCTATCTGCCGCTCGTGATACGAGAATAAGCAAGGGGCGACGGCGTGTCGCAAGCGACGGCGTGTCGCAAGCGACAGCGTGTCGCAAGCGACAGCGTGTCGCAAGCGACACGATGCGAAGTCCACTTACGTGGACTGGAGTCGGCGTAGGCCGATTTCGCAGGTTGTAGCACGCGGTTGTGCGGTTGTTTTTTAGATGGGATGGTATCTTCTCAAAAAGTCGGGGTATATCCATGGAGCGGGCGGACGTGATGTGTCCGCAGCATCTCGCTGGCATCCGGGCTGTCAAGATGACGCGGATGTACCGCCCGGTCCATACCTCGCCCATGTCTATTGAGAAGGTACCATTCTTTATTGGTTCTGGCTCGTCCAGGTTAGGAGATAGTCAATGACGATGGATGCACGTCTCATAGATCGGGTCAAGCCCAGGGCGACGCCATGGCAGCGTTGGGTCTGGTATCTGTACGATTTTGGCAATTCGGCTTACGCGGCGGTGGTATTGTTGGCGGTCTACGCCTCTTATTTCCAGAAGGGCGTCGTGGGCGGGGCGGAGGGAACGCGCTTGTGGGGTCGCTCGATGGGCATCGCGATGCTCGTCGTGGCGGTGAGCTCGCCCATTCTTGGCGCTATCGCCGATTTAACAGGGTCCAAGAAAAAGTTTCTATTCGTCTTTACGTCGATTTCCGTCGTCTTCACGGCGGGGTTGTTCTTTGCGACCCCCGGCGACGTGTTCATCGGTATGCTCTTTTTCATCCTGGCAGAGATTGGCTACCGGAGCGCCCAGGTTTTTTACAATTCGCTTCTCGTCGAGATCGCCACACACGAGGAGATGGGGCGCATCTCCGGTTATGGGTGGGCGATTGGCACGGTGGGCGGCATCCTTTGCTTGCTGCTGGTCCTGCCGCTGATTATGTTTCTGGGCGACGCTTTCCCCGACGAGACCTTTGTCATCCGCCTCTCGCTGGTTATCACGGCGATTTTCTGGGCGCTCTCAGCGTTCCCGCTCTTCGTCTGGCTCCCGGAGCGGGTCAAATCCAGGCGTTTACCGCCGGGCGAAAATTATCTGACCGTCGCGTTCAAGAAATTGCGCGATACGTTCCAGGAGACCCGGCGCTTCCGGGAGTTTATCAAGTACGTCTTCGCTTTCCTGGTGTGCAACGGCGGCGTGATGATGGCGCTCAATTTCGCCGCTATCATTGGGGCGGTGCTCTTCGGCCTTGATGAAGAGATGCTGATTATTTTCGTCATCCTGGTGCAGGTGACAAACGTGGCCGGCGCTTACGTCTTCGGCTTCCTGGCCGATCGCATCGGCGGGAAGCGCTCGTTGACACTGGCTATCTGGATGATGATCGGCGTCGTGATCTGGCTGTACTTCAACCAGACGCCGACGGGTTTCTTCCTCATCGGCGGAGCGGCCGGCTTTGCGATGGCGGGCATTCAATCGGTCAGCCGGGCGATTGTGGCGATGTTCAGCCCGCCCGGCCAGAGCGCCGAGTTTTACGGCTTCTTCGCCGTGACCGGCCGGACCTCCTCTTCCATCGGTCCCTGGGTCTACGGCTGGATCGCGGCCGAGGCGGCCTTGTGGTTCGAGGCGCAGGGACAGCCGGTCTTGGCGGCGGAACAGGCCGGTCAGCGTCTGGCGATCCTATCCATTGCAGCTTTTTTAGGGGTCGGCCTGATTTTGTTGTCGCTGGTCGATGAAACGAAGGCCCGACGGGCGGCGCTGGAAGGCAGTTAGCCGCCTTTACCCGGGAGGACAGATGCAAAATCTACTACAGGACTTGCGAGACCTGCTGGCGCAAGACTCGCGCCTGATCGCCAAGGATGGTGCGCTGCTCAAACCTGGTCATCGAATTGGGCCTCAAACTCGAGCCCGACCTGCTGCGCCTGCTGCTCACCCACGAGCGCATCAAGCAGCACTTTTTCTGTAGGGCGGAATGCCAATAGCGCGAGTTCGCGGGTAGGGGTTGTCACTGCATAGCAGTGGTGGATTCCGGCACATGTACCGAGGTGTCCTGTGTATCTGACAATGGTGCTTGCGCCGTGTGGATCAACTCGGCTATTATATC